>DATIEQ010000298.1:0-6619 GCA_035455665.1 Gammaproteobacteria bacterium
ACAAGGGCTCCGAGGAGGGCGTGATGGTCGCCGACCTCATCGCCGGCAAGGTCTCGGAGATGAACTATGACGTGATCCCCTCCGTGATCTACACCTGGCCCGAGATCGCTTGGGTGGGCAAGACCGAGGAGGAGCTCAAGAAGCAGGGCGTGCGTTACAAGGCAGGCAGCTTCCCGTTCGCCGCCAACGGCCGTGCGAACGCCATGGAGGCGCCCACCGGCAAGGTCAAGCTGCTGGCCCACGCGGACAGCGACGAGATCCTCGGGGTGCACATCTTCGGCCCCATGGCCTCGGAGATGATCGCCGAGGCGGTGGTCGCCATGGAGTTCCGCGCCAGCGCCGAGGACCTGCAGCGTACCATCCATGCGCATCCGACCCTCTCGGAGGCGATGCACGAGGCTGCGCTCGCGGTCGACAAGCGCGCGCTGCACGTCATGAACCGCTGAACATAAATTGGCATGACAGAAGGAAGGCGCCGCGAGGCGCCTTCCTTTTTTCCCCGCGTTGTCCGGGACTTCGTCACGGAGTATGTTGGGTCGATGAAGCGACGATGGTTTCTCCTGATCCTGCTCCTCGGTCCATTCCTGCAGGCTTGGCCGGCCCCTACCGAGGTCCCCTCCCACGCGGTCGCGTTCATCTACCACCGTTTTGGCGATCCCCGCTATCCCTCGACCAATACGCGTCTTGACCAGTTCCGGGCACAGCTCGATTGGCTGGAGAAGAACCATTACCAGGTCTGGCCCCTGCCGCGCATCGTCGACTACCTGAAGGGCGACAAGCCCTTGCCCGACCGGGTGGTGGCGATCACCGTCGATGACGCTTTCGAGTCCCTCTATCAGAATGCCTATCCGCTCCTGAAGGCTCGTGGCTGGCCGTTCACGGTGTTCGTCAGCACCGACTCCCTCGATTCCCATTCCCCGGATTTCGTCAGCTGGGACCAACTGCGGGAGATGGGCGCCCATGGCGCGAACTTCGCCAATCACACAGCGGACCACGGACACCTGCCGTTCCGCCTGCATGGCGAGTCGGATCTCGCCTGGGCGGACCGGGTGCGGGCCGATGTCGACAAGGCGCAGGCACGCCTGCAGGCTGAGTTGGGGAAGGACGCCAACAACGAGCCCAAGCTCATGGCCTACCCTTACGGCGAATTCACCGAGGAACTGGTGAAGCTGGTGAACGGTATGGGCTACGTCGCCTTCGGCCAGCAGGCCGGCGTCTTGGCGCCGCCGCTGGATGCGCGGGCGCTACCGCGCTTCCCCATCGACGAACACTACGGCTCGGTGGAGGAGTTCGCCTTGCGGGCGCGAGCTCTGCCGTTGCCGATAAAATCACTCTCGCCTTGGGATCCGGAGCTCAAGGGTGATAACCCGCCCAAGCTCGAGGTGACCTTGGAGCCGGGGAAGGTCCCGCCGGAAGCGCTGCGCTGTTTTCTCAACGGCCCGCCCATGGATGTCGCCTGGCTGGATGCCGGGAAGACGAGTTTTTCCATCCGCGCCACGGCTCCTTTACCGGAAGGCCATGACCGCTACAACTGCACGGCGCTCGCAGGCGGTCGGTATTACTGGTACAGCCACATGTGGCTGCTGGCGCCGCGCTGATTGCCGCGGAGGTCGCGGCAAGAACAGCTACTCTTGCGCGGAACTGACGGGGAGCTTGCTGAGCTTGTCGAGTTCGCTGCTGCGCAGCATGGCGCGGATGTTGGCGACGTAGAGGTCGCCGGCGGTGGAGTAGCGGTCCAGCTCGCCCGCCAGCTGGAAAGGATCGAGCGGCTTGCCGGCGGCGCGCATCTGGGCCCGGAGATCGCGGAAGTCCGTGTAGGCGAAGCCGATGTCGATGTTGTGCAGGTAGGCCCTGACCGAGGACTGGATGTCCGGATAGACGCGCACCATGTGGGTGGCGTCGTCTGCCCGATTCATGGGCACCGAGCCCGCGTCCTCGTTCCAGGTCCAGATGCCGAACAGGTTATTGGACTCGAGCGCGAAGCGTGAGGTGCCCCAGCCGCTCTCCTGAGCCGCCTGGGCGAGCACCAACGACACCGGCACCACATCCACGCGTCTCAACAAGGTCTCCCGCACATTCGGGTCGTTGAGATCCCCCTCCACTCGGTAGAGGCCCGCGATGCGCGCCACCTCCTGTCCCGAGTCGGTCGCAGGATCCACCGTGCCCTGCCCGAACTGCTGCAGCAAGAACACCCGCTGGTTCCAGATGCGCAGATTCTCGGCGAGCACGATGGGCAGCAGCGCGCGGAAGAACACCGTCTTCTTCTGGTCCTTGTCGAGGGTATCGAGGCCGTAGGGGAGGTTCTGGATGGCGTAGGGGGGCACGGTGCTCTGCGGCGGCCAGGCGTAGTCCTCGCTGGAGAAGATGTTCTGCAGGGCTTGTGCGGAGGGCGGGTTGATGGGGATCAACTCGATCTTGCTTGCCGCCACGGCGGCGAGGCGGGTGTGCTGGTACTGCCAGCTGACGAGGCCAGCGACGCTCAAGGGCAGCAGGGCAAGCAGGGTATAGCCGGCGGCGCGGCCGGCGAGCGCCAGCGTCGTGGGGGCCTGCTTCTGGACACCGCGGCCCCGCGGGACCTTTTTTCTCGTGGAGCGCACCGCCGAAATGTAGTACAGCGGCAGCCCTAAGGGAACCCCGCGTTACTTTTTTCGCCCTTGCGTTATACGTGCCCCCTGGTATATGCACGGCAGCCGTGTCAGTGCGGTATTCCAGGTACACGAGCCTGAGCTGCTCGTGGAGCGGCGCCCCCTCGCTCGTCAAATCTCATCTACATGAGGTGCGCGTGTCTACGGATTCTCCATTGCTGGAATACGGGCCGAGGAAAGGATGAGCGTATCTTCAACGGCGGGAGCGGAGCGCGATGGCATGGCGCCTGCGAGCGCGTGTCAGGGGGCGGGTTTAACGGTATCATAGGCAAATAGCGGGTTTTCTGCTGTTCACCACGGGAGACGGGTGCATGAGGCTTCAGCGTGCGGGTGTGTTTCTGGTGCTGGCGTCTGCGGCTTTCGCGACGCAAGCGGCCAACATCGATTTCAACCTGGGCAGCAACGCGGCAGCGGTGGATTTCAGCACCAACCTCACCGATTCCGGTTTGGTGGGCGACCTCGGCTACCTGCACCATACCGACCGCGTGGACGTGCTGGACGCGGGACTCGCCCTGAACGGCAATGCGAGCCCCGTCGGTTCCCCGCTTATATTCAACGTGGGCGCCAAAGCTTTCTTCATCAGCCCTAAGAACGTCAACGAGAACGGCCTCGCCATCGGCGTCGGTGCGAACTTCCGCTACACCTGGCCCACCTACAACCGCTTCGCCATCGGCGGCGAACTCTACTACGCCCCCAGCATCGTCTCCTTCCGCAACACTGACCGTTACTTGCAGGCCGGCGTACGTGCCGCCTACCAGGTGCTGCGTAATGCCGACCTGTACGTCGGCTACCGCTATGTCTCGGCTGCCTTCGGCGGATCCTCCAACATCACGCTCGACAGCTCCCTGATGGTGGGCATGAGCCTCACCTTCTGACACCGGCGGCGGGGCCATGGCGGGACACAGCAAGTGGGCGAACATCCAACACCGCAAGAACGCGCAGGACGCGAAACGCGGCAAGCTGTTCACGCGTCTCATCCGTGAGATCACCACTGCGGCTCGCCGCGGCGATCCGAGCCCCGACCATAATCCGCGCCTGCGCCTCGCCGTCGACCGGGCCCTTACCGCGAACATGACCAAGGACACCATCGAGCGCGCCATCAAGCGCGGTTCGGGGGAGCTTGGCGGCGCAACCTACGATGAAGTGCGTTACGAGGGTTACGGGCCGGGCGGCGTCGCCATCATCGTGGATTGCCTGTCCGACAACCGCAACCGCACCGTGGGTGAGGTTCGCCATGCCTTCACCAAGCACGGCGGTAACCTGGGCGCAGACGGCTCGGTGAGCTACCTGTTCAACAAGAGCGGCGTACTCAGCTTCCCGGCCGCTCTCGGCGAGGAGAAGGTGATGGAAGCCGCACTCGAGGCGGGTGCCGAGGACGTGGTGAATACCGATGAGGGCTTCGAGGTCCTCACCGATCCGGAAGCTTTTCACACGGTCAAATCAGCGATGGAGAAGGTGGGGCTCAAGCCCGAATCCGCCGAAGTGACCCTGCGGGCGTCCACGTCGGTACTGCTGGACAAGCAGCACGCCGAGCCGGTATTGGAGCTCTTGGATGCGCTCGAGAATCTGGAAGACGTGCAGAACGTGTATTCCAATGCCGATTTCCCCGACGAGGTCCTGCGAGCGCTCAGCACGTGAAGGACACCGCCGCACGCATCCTGGGGATCGACCCCGGCTCGCGGGTGACGGGTTACGGCATCATCGACAGCGAGGGGCAGACGCTGCGCTGCGTCACCCATGGCTGTATCCGCGGCGAAGGCGACGACCTGACCGGCCGGCTGCGGGACATCTTCCTTGGCGTACGCGAGCTCGTGGAGACCTACGGGCCCGGCGAAATCGCCGTGGAACGCGCCTTCGTTCACAAGAACGCCGACAGCGCTCTTAAGCTCGGTCAGGCCCGTGCGGCCGCCATCTGCGGCGCGTTTTTGAAGTCCCTGCCCGTACATGAGTACACTCCCCGTGAGGTGAAACTCGCCGTGACGGGCAAGGGCGGCGCCGACAAGGAGCAGGTGCAGCACATGATGCGGATCCTCCTCGGGCTCAAGGGAGACTTGCAGCCGGACAGCGCAGACGCGCTGGCGGTCGCGGTCTGCCACGCCCATAGCCGCGGCCTCAGCGCGCGGCTCAATGCGCTCATGGCGCGGGGGGGAGGGGCATGATCGGTTTCCTGCGCGGCGTCCTCGTCCGCAAGCAGCCGCCGCACCTCGTCCTGGATGTGCAGGGCGTCGGCTACGAGGTGGAGGCCCCCATGTCCACGTTCTACGCTCTGCCGGGGACGGGCGCCGAGGTCCTCCTGCACACGCACCTGGTGGTCCGGGAGGACGCCCACATCCTCTTCGGCTTCGGCAGCGAGGGGGAGCGGCGCCTGTTCCGGGCCTTGCTGCGGGTGAACGGCGTGGGGCCCAAGCTCGCCCTCACCATCCTCTCCGGCATCAGCGTGGAAGGTTTCCTGCGCTGCGTACGCGAAGGTGACAGCGCCGCGCTCACGCGCCTGCCGGGCATCGGCAAGAAGACGGGCGAGCGCCTCGTGATCGAGATGCGCGACCGCCTCGAGCAGTTAGGCGCTTCCCCGGCGGGAGCGGACGCCCACCCCCGGGACGAAGCCCAGAGCGCGTTGGTGGCCTTGGGCTACCGTCCGCAGGAGGCCCAGCACATGCTGCAGGCCATAAAGGATCCGGACTTGAGCAGCGAAGAACTGATCCGCCGCGCCCTGCAGAGCGCGGTGCGGGCAGGTTAGCGCCGTGAGCGAGCGCCTCGTGACCGCGAAGAACAGCCCCGAGGACGAGGCCGTGGACCGGGCTATCCGTCCACGCAGCCTCGCCGAGTACGTCGGCCAGCCGGCGGTGCGCGAGCAGATGGAGATATTCATCGGCGCGGCGAAGAAGCGCGCCGAGTCGCTGGATCACGTGCTCATCTTCGGACCGCCGGGCTTGGGCAAGACGACCCTCGCCCACATCATCGCCCATGAGCTTGGCGTGAACCTGCGGCAGACCTCGGGGCCGGTGCTGGAACGTCCCGGCGATCTCGCCGCCTTGCTCACCAACCTCGAGCCGCGGGACGTGCTGTTCGTGGACGAGATCCACCGTCTGAGCGCGGTGGTGGAGGAGGTGCTGTATCCGGCCCTCGAGGACTTCAAGCTCGATATCATGATCGGGGAGGGGCCGGCGGCCCGTTCCATCAAGCTCGATCTGCCGCCGTTCACCCTGGTGGGCGCGACCACGCGCGCCGGCTTGCTCACCTCACCGTTGCGAGACCGCTTCGGCATCGTGCAGCGTCTCGAGTTCTACAATGAAGCGGACCTCACCAGCATCGTCACGCGTTCCGCGCGCATCCTGGCGCTCTCCGTCGACCCGGAGGGCGCCCGGGAGATTGCCTCCCGCTCCCGCGGCACACCGCGCATCGCGAACCGGCTGCTGCGTCGGGTGCGGGACTACGCCGAGGTCAAGTCGGACGGCCGCATCACCGCCGCGGTGGCTCACAAGGCCATGGATCTCCTGGAGGTGGACAAGAACGGCTTCGACATGCTTGACCGCAAGCTCCTGCTGGCGGTCATCGAGAAGTTCGACGGTGGTCCCGTGGGCGTCGAGAGCCTCGCGGCTGCGATCAGCGAGGAACGCGGCACCATCGAGGACGTGCTCGAACCCTTCCTCATCCAGCAGGGCTTCCTGATGCGCACGGCCCGCGGCCGCATGGCCACGAAGCTTGCCTACCAGCACTTCGGCCTCACGCCTCCGCGGCGCGAGGTTTCACCCGATCTGTTTGACGATAAGCCGGGATAAGACGTGGATCGCCCCAAGCGTGGAGTGCGTCACAGCCCGGATGCTCCTAAGGACGTAACCTCTGGCGATGGGGGCAGACGCACGCCGGCTTTCACGTGGCCGGTGCGCGTGTATTACGAAGACACGGACCTGGGGGGCGTGGTGTATCACGCCAATTACCTGCGCTACTTCGAACGGGCCCGCACGGAGTGGCTG
>DATIEQ010000299.1:0-5863 GCA_035455665.1 Gammaproteobacteria bacterium
ATCACCAGCTCCCCGAGGCACCGCCGCCTCCGAAAGAGCCTCCGCCACCGGAGAATCCGCCACCTCCACCACCCCCTCCGCCCCAGCCGGCACCGCGGCCGCTGTTGCCCAGGCTGGAGAGCACCCACAGCCACCACCAAAAGCCGGAACCGCTGCGGCCCGGCCGCATGCCGGCCATGATCACCCGCAGCAGGATGAACACCAGGAAGATGACCAGGAACAGGGTGGAGCCGTTGTCCTTGTGGCGCTGGTGGCGCACTGCGTCGGCCTGGCCGCCCAGCACCTTGAGGATGGCGTCCACACCATCCGTCACGCCGCCGGAATAATCGCCTTGCTTGAACTTGGGGGCGATGGTGTTGCGGATGATGTCGTCGGAGAGGGCGTCGGTGAGCGTGCCTTCCAGGCCGTAGCCCGCCTCGATGCGCAGCTTGCGTTCGGCCACGTCCACGATGAGCAAGGCACCGGTGTTCTTGCCCGCCTGGCCTATGCCCCAGTGGCGGCCGAGCTGGTAGCCCCAGTACTCGATGGGATAGCCGTCCAGGGTCTGGACCGTGACCACCACCAGCTGGTTGCCGCTGCCCTGGTCATAGGCGGTGAGTCGGTCGGTCAGGAGTTGGCGCGTGTCGGCATCCAGGATCCCGGCGCCGTCCACCACCGGGCCGGTGAGCTCAGGGAACGGCGGTGCGGCGGCCGGATCCGCGGCGAAAGCCGCCGGGACGAACAAAAACGCCGCGCTCAGGAGCACGGCGTTGAAGAGTCTGAGAGTACCGGCCATCTAAGTGCTAGAACTGCACCTTAGGAGCTTCCTGAGCTGATTGCTCAGCACTGAAATTCTGCATCACCTGCTTGTCGCCGTAGAACATGGAGCGGTACCAGCGACCCGGGATGGTGGTGAGCTCGGTGTTGTACTGCTGCACCGCCAGGATGTAGTCGCGCCGCGAGACCGCGATGCGGTTCTCGGTGCCCTCGAGTTGCGACTGCAGGGTGAGGAAGCTCTGGTCCGCCTTGAGGTTCGGGTAGTTCTCGGTCACCACCATGAGGCGCGACAGGGCGCTGCCGAGCGCCGTCTGGTTCTGCTCGAACTGCTTGAAGGCCGTGGGGTTGGTGAGCACGTCTTGCGGCACCTGCGTCTGGGTGACGCGGGCGCGGGCTTGGGTGACTTCGTCCAGCACCTTGTCCTCGTGGGCCGCGTAGCCCTTCACCGTCGCCACCAGGTTCGGCACGAGGTCGGCGCGGCGCTGGTACTCGTTCTGCACCTGGCCCCAGGCGGCGTTGACCTGCTGGTAATCGGTAGGGATGTTGTTGATGCCGCAGCCGGCGAGTACAAACATCACAGCGGCGAGGGCGGAGAAGGTGGTGAGGCGTCGCATGGACATGGCGTTATCCCCATGAAAAGCAGTGGGTTTCGGCAGCATCATAACCCCGACACCCGGGCTGCGGACCTGACACAAGTCATGTATCCCTACTGTTAATATGTCCCGGACGCCGCTTTTCAAGCGGCTCGCGGGGAGAAAGGGCCGTGCGCCTGGGACGCAAGAAGCGCATCGTCATCCTGGTGCACGGCTGGAGCGTGCGCAACACCGACAGCTTCGGCGGCCTGCCGGAGCGGCTCAAGCTCGAGGCCGCGCGCTCGCCGGATCTCGACCTCGACGTCAGGCAGATCTGGCTCTCCGAGTACATCAGCTTCCACAACGAGGTGACCATCCCCGACATCAGCCGCGCCTTCGACGCGGCACTGCAGCGGGAATGCGGCGACGCGCTCAAGCAGGGCCGGCGCATCGCCTGCATCGCCCACTCCACCGGCGGTCCCGTGGTGCGTGCCTGGTTGCAACAGCATTGCCTCGGCCCCCGTCGGCGCCGCCCGCCCCTGAGCCATCTCATCATGCTGGCGCCGGCCAACTTCGGCTGCGCCCTGGTGCAGCTTGGCCTCGCGAAGCTCTCGCGGCTGCGCGCCTGGTTCGAGGGCATGGAGGTGGGCACGGGCGTGCTGGACTGGCTGGAGCTCGGCAGCCCCCAGAGCTGCGCGCTCAACCTGCAGTGGCTGGAAGAAGGCGCCGGCCTCATCGGGCCCAAGGGCCTGTTCCCCTTCGTGCTGGCGGGCCAGTCCCATGATCCGCTGCTCTACGACCCGGTGAACGGCTACACGGCGGAGCTGGGTTCCGACGGCGTGGTGCGCGCGGCGGCGGCGAACCTGAACTTCACCCACATCCGGCTGAGACAGCAGGCGCCGGTGGCGGACATGAAGGCGCGCTTCGGTTTCAGCGCGCCGGAGCTCGTGTCCGCGCCACCGCGGTTCTCGCCCGCGGTGCCTTACGCGCTCCTGCCGGGTCGCTGCCATTCGGACGTGCGTATGGGCATCATGCGCAGCGTGCCCGCGGACGGCACGCCGCATCCGACCGTGGACGCGCTCTTGCAGTGCCTGCGGGTGGATTCGAAGGCGGACTACGCGAGACTCTTCGATGCGTTCCAGGCGCAGACCGCCGCGGTGCAGGAGGAGGAACGGGTGGAGGACCGCAGCGCGCTCGGGCCCTTCGACCACCAGGTGATCCGCGACGCCTGCTCCATGCTCGTGTTCCGCGTGCGGGACGACCAGGGCAATCCGGTGAAGGACTTCGACCTGCAGCTCACCGTCGGACCGGGGAGCAACCCCAACCACCTGCCCCCCGGTTTCTTCCTGGACCGGCAGCTCAATCACCTGGACCCGGGCACGGTCACCTATTACGTGAACCACGCACGCCTGCACGGCAGCCCGGCCATCGGCTACCGGGGCCGGGAACTCCGGCCCGCGTTGCAGGGCGCGGCGAGCCTCGGCGTGCGGGTGATCCCCTATCCCCAGGAAGGCTTCGTGCACTACCTGCCGGCGAGCCTCAAGGCGGAGCCGGCACACCTCGCCGCCTTCGTCCAGCCGAACCAGACGACGCTCGTGGACGTGGTGTTGCGGCGCGTGGTGCGCGAGGGCGTCTACCGCCTCACCCGCGACGCCTCGCCGGAGAACTTCACCAAGCAGCCGCCCGGCGCGCCGGTGGAGTGAGCCGTGACCGCTGTGCGCCTCGCTGCCGTGGGATACCGTTGCCTGCCGCTCCTGGCCGCCGCATTCGTTTCCGCCTGCTCCGACATCGGCGGGGCCACGGTCACGCTCAAGGGTGAGCGCTTCGCGGTGGAGCTCGCCGAGACCGACGCCGCGCGCCGCCAGGGACTGATGTACCGCGAGGCCCTCGCCCCTGGCCACGGCATGCTCTTCATCTATCCCGCGCCCGAGACGCTGCGCTTCTGGATGTTGAACACGAAGATGCCCCTCGACATCCTGTTCTTCGATGCGGACCGGCGCCTGCTGGATGTCTTCCCGGAGGCGCCCCCCTGCAGCGCCGAACCCTGCGCCCGTTACGAGAGCCATGGGCCGGCGGTCTACGCGCTCGAACTCCCCGCCAGCAGCGTCCGCGCCCTGGCCCTGAGTCCCGGTGAGATACTCTCCCTCCAACGCTGAACCACGGAGCCCCGTCATGACGAGAGCCCTGCTCTTCGCGATCCTCTCCCTCCTGTGCTGCACGGCTGCGGACGCGCGTCCCCTGGAGCCGAAGGACTTCGCCGCCTTGAAGGACGTGGGCAGCCCGCGGCTCTCGCCGGACGGGAAATGGGTTGTCTACACGCTGCGGACCACGGACCTGGAGAAGGACAAGCACGCCACCAACCTGTGGCTCGCGAGCTGGGACGGCGGCGTGAACCGCGCCCTCACCTACGGCGAGCATACCCAGAGCCATCCGCGCTGGAGCCGCGACGGCCGGGAACTCGCCTTCCTCTCGAGCCGCGGCGACGAGGACAAGGGCGATCAGCTGTGGGTGCTGGACATGGCGGGTGGCGAGGCGCGGCAGGTGACGACGCTGAAGGGCGACGTGGAAGACTTCGACTGGGCGCCGGACGGCAAGCGCCTGGTGCTCGCAGTGCACGACGCGGATCCGGATGAGGACACGGCCAAGGACAAGGATGACAAGGCGCCGCCGCCGCTGGTCATCGACCGCTATTACTTCAAGGAGGACATGACGGGCTACCTCAAGGAGCTGTACACCCACCTCTATATCCTCGACCTCGCGAGCGGCAAGACCGAGCAACTGACCCAGGGCCGGCACGATGAGCTCCTGCCCGCCTGGTCGCCGGACGGCAAGACCATCGCCTACGTCACGAAGCGCGGTGAGGATCCGGACCGCAGCGAGAACTGGGACGTCTACGCCATCGCGCCCGAGACCGGCGCGTCCGAACGTCAGCTCACCCATAGTCCCGAAGCGGACGGTAACCCGGAATGGGAGAGCGCGCCCGCTTGGAGCCCGGACAGCCGCCTCATCGCCTACCTGCACGGCGGCCCCGTGAAGCAGATCGAGTACGCCGCCGATTCCCTGGCCGTGGTGCCGCTCGCCGGCGGCGAGCCCAAGGTGCTCACGGCCAAGCTCGACCGCAACCTCTACGATCCCGCCTGGACCCCCGACGGACGCGCCATCCTGGTGCGCGTGGAGGAGGACCGCCACCCGGTGCTCGCCCGGGTGGATGCGGTGAGCGGCGCGCTCACGGAACTCACCCCCCGCGAGGGCACGGTGGCGGACTTCGATGCCGCCGCCGGACACACCGTGCTCCTGTGGAGCTCTCCCACCGCACCCTACGAGGTCCATGCCTGGGAGCGGGGCCAGCGCCGGGAGCTCTCGAAGCAGAACGATGCCTTGATGAAGGGCATCGATCTCGCGAAAGTCGAGGAGACGAGCTACACGAGCAAAGACGGCACCGAGGTGCACGGCTTCCTCACCTATCCGTTGGGCTTCGTTGCCGGGACCCGCTATCCCGCCATCTCCTTCAACCACGGCGGGCCCCAGTCGCAGAGCGACGCGGAGTTCTCCTTCACCTGGCAGCTCCTGGCCGCCCAGGGTTACGCCGTGACCGCCGTCAACTACCGCGGCTCCACGGGGCGCGGCACGGAGTACGGCCTCGGCATCTACGCGAGCTGGGGCGGGAAGGACGTGCAGGACGTGCTCGCCTCCACCGACGATGCGGTGCGCCGCGGCATCGCCGACCCGGAACGGCTCGGCATCGGCGGCTGGAGCTACGGCGGCATGCTGACGAACTACGTCATCGCCAGCGATACCCGCTACAAGGCGGCGGCGAGCGGCGCGTCCATCTCCAACATCTTCGCGGGCTTCGGCACGGACGAGTACGTGCGCGACTACGAGAACGAGCTCGGCACGCCCTGGGATCACCCGGAGGTGTGGACGCGCGTCTCCTACCCGTACTTGCACGCGGACCGCATCGTGACGCCGACGCTGTTCATGGGTGGGTCCAAGGACTTCAACGTGCCGCTCCTGAACCAGGAGCAGATGTACGAGGCCCTGCAGAGCCTCAAGGTGCCGACGCTGCTCGTGATCTATCCCAACCAGTATCACGGCCTCACGCGGCCGAGTTACATGCTCGATAGGTACAACCGTTGGCTCGCCTGGTACGCGAAGTGGCTTAAGTCCTGATGAGGCGCTTCAGGGGGAAGTAGCAGGCCGCGTACATGAGCGGCCCCGCCACCAGGCAGAACAGCACCCAGGCCACAAGGCCGTGGACCGTGTAGCTCCACAGGGCCACGATGGAACCCCACAGGTCCGTCTGCAGCATCGCCGCGATCTGGGTGAAGGAGAGCGGCAGGGGCGGCTCACGGAACAACCGCTGCCCTGCCTGCACGAAAGGGATGAGCAACAAGAGCTGTAGCGGGTACACCAGGTTGTTGGCGAGCTGGATCAGCGGCAGGTTGAGCCCGAGCACGAGCGCCGCGACGGTGCAGCTCACGATGGTGGTGCCGAGCACCGGCGTGATGCCGAGCAGTACGCCGAGCACCACCGCC
>DATIEQ010000300.1:0-6878 GCA_035455665.1 Gammaproteobacteria bacterium
GGCTGCTACCGCGGCCTGCGCCATCGCCGTGGCATGCCGGTGCGCGGCCAGCGTACCCGCACCAATGCGCGCACCCGCAAGGGCCGCCGCAAGCAGGCCATGCCGGTGAACAAGCCGGCCGGCACCCCGTAACGCTAAGGCACAGGAATCACCATGGCAGACGAGAAGACCCCGAACACCGCCGCCCCGGCCGAAGCTCCGGCCGCCGCGGGCGCCGACGCCGCCGCTCCGGCGGCCGCGGCGGCACCGCGCAAGAAGGTCAAGAAGACCGTGGTGGACGCCATCGCCCACGTGCACGCGTCCTTCAACAACACGATCATCACGATCACCGACCGCCAGGGCAACGTGCTGTGCTGGGCGACCTCCGGCGGCTCCGGCTTCCGCGGCTCGCGCAAGTCCACGCCGTTCGCGGCGCAGGTGGCGGCGGAGAAGGCCGGCATCGCGGCGCAGGAATACGGCGTGAAGAATCTGGAAGTGCAGGTGAAGGGCCCCGGTCCCGGCCGCGAATCCGCGGTGCGCTCGCTGCACAACATCGGTTTCAAGATCGCGAACATCTCGGACGTGACGCCCATCCCGCACAACGGATGCCGTCCGCCCAAGAAGCGTCGCGTTTAAGAGGTTTAAAAAATGGCTCGTTATCTCGGCCCCAAATGCAAGCTGTCCCGCCGCGAAGGCACGGACCTGTTCCTGAAGAGCAGCATCCGTCCGCTGGAGTCGAAGTGCAAGCTTGAGACGCTCCCCGGCCAGCACGGCGCCAAGCGTAACCGCCTGTCGGACTACGGCATCCAGCTGCGTGAGAAGCAGAAGCTGCGCCGCATGTACGGCGTGCTGGAGCGGCAGTTCCGCCGCTATTACAAGGAAGCCGCGCGCCGCACCGGCGCCACCGGCCAGACGCTGCTGCAGATCCTCGAGTGCCGCCTGGACAACGTGGTGTACCGCATGGGCTTCGCCGTCACCCGCGCCGAGGCGCGCCAGCTCGTGGGCCACAAGGCCATCGAAGTGAACGGCAAGACAGTCAACATCCCGTCCTACCAGGTACAGCCCGAGGACGTGGTCGCGGTGCGTGAGCCCGCGAAGAAGCAACTCCGCATCCAGTCCGCCCTGCAGATCGCCAAGCAGGTCGGTTTCCCCGAGTGGGTCGAGGTGGACGACGAGAAGATGAGCGGCAAGTTCAAGACGGTGCCCGAGCGCACCGACATCCTGCCGGACATCAACGAGAACCTGGTCGTCGAGCTCTACTCCAAGTAACCGGTCTTTAAAGAGGCAGTATCCCCATGCAGGGTTCAGTCACGGAATTCTTGAAGCCGCGCCTCGTCGGCGTGCAGGCACAGTCGGAACACCAGGCGCGCGTGGTGCTCGAACCGCTGGAGCGGGGCTTCGGCCACACGCTCGGCAACGCGCTACGCCGCATCCTCCTGTCCTCCATGCCCGGCGCCGCCGCGGTCGAGGCGGAGATCGAGGGCGTGCTCCACGAGTACACCACCATCGAGGGCGTGCAGGAGGACGTGGTCGACATCCTCTTGAACCTGAAGCAGCTCGCCATCCGCATGCACACCCGCGACGAGGCGACGCTGACGCTCGCCAAGAAGGGTCCGGGCGTGGTCAAGGCCTCCGACATCCAGCTCGACCACGACGTCGAGATCGTGAACAAGGACCTCGTGATCGCGCACCTGAACAGCGCCGGCTCCCTCAACATGAAGCTCAAGGTGAAGCGCGGCCGCGGCTACCAGCCGGCCAACCAGCGCCTGCAGTTCGAGGAAGAGAGCCGCCCCATCGGCCGCCTGCAGCTGGACGCCTCGTTCAGCCCGGTCACCCGCGTGACCTACAACGTCGAGAGCGCCCGCGTCGAGCAGCGCACCGACCTGGACAAGCTCGTCATCGAGATCGAGACCAACGGCACCATCGAGCCGGAGGAGGCGATCCGCCGGGCCGCCACCATCCTGTCCGAGCAGCTGGCCGCGTTCGTGGACCTGAAGGGCCGCGACCAGGGCCGCGGCGCGGGCGGCGAAGCCCACTTCGACCCGATCCTGCTGAAGCCGGTGGACGAGCTGGAGCTGACCGTGCGCTCCGCCAACTGCCTGAAGCAGGAGAACATCCAGTACATCGGCGACCTGGTGCAGAAGACCGAGGTCGAGCTGCTGAAGACGCCGAACCTGGGCAAGAAGTCGCTCACCGAGATCAAGGACGTGCTCGCGCAGCACAACCTGTCCCTCGGCATGAAGCTCGAGAACTGGCCGCCGGTGGGCCTCAAGAAAACCGCCTGATAGAAGCTGGAAACGCCTTCCATGGCGTTTCCAGCACACGGCAAGTGCGAATCCAATTCGCACTTGCCGCTCATAGATGAACAGTGAATGTTTTTGGACCACGGCACATCCGTGTGCCGTTCTTACTCGGGAACAGAAGAAATGCGTCACCAGAATATCGGCAGGCAACTGAGCGTCAACAGCTCGCACCGTGCGGCGCTGCTGCGCAACATGGCGGCGAGCCTGCTGCGCCACGAGACCATCCGCACCACGGTGCCGAAGGCCAAGGAACTGCGCCGGGTGGTGGAGCCGCTCATCACGCTCGCCAAGGTCGACAACGTCGCCAAGCGCCGTCTGGCCTTCGCCCGCCTGCGGGACGAAGCCATCGTGACCAAGCTCTTCACCGACCTGGGCCCCCATTACAAGACGCGTCCGGGCGGCTACCTGCGCATCCTGAAGCATGGTTTCCGCAACGGCGATGCCGCCCCCATGGCGGTGGTGCAGCTGGTGGACCGGCCGGAGCAGGCCGCAGCGCCCGCCGAGAAGCCGGCGAAGCCGGTCGAGAAGAAGGCGAAGGCGGCGAAGCCCGCCAAGGCCGAGAAGCCTGCCAAGAAGGCGGCTCCCAAGGAAGAGAAATCCAAGGACAAGAAGGCCGCCGTGAAGAAGACTGCGAAGAAAGCCGACAAGTAAGATGCGGTCGGACAGGACGATGAAAAAGCCGGGCTCTGCCCGGCTTTTTTATGGACGCCTAATTTGATTTTCGGAGCAAGGCGCGGATTCACTCTGCGCCGCGGCGAGCTGAAAAATTCCAAGGATGGAATTTTTCAGGGTAATCAGTGGAACGACCACACGTGCGGGATGATGGTGACGGTCACCGCCCACATGGTGAGGTTCAAGGGGATGCCGAAGCGCAGGAAGTCGCTGAAGCGGTAGCCGCCGGGGCCGTAGACCATGAGGTTGGTGGCGTAGCCGATGGGCGTGGCGAAGCTCGCCGAGGCCGCCATGGTGATGGCCATGACGAAGGGAGTGAAACTCAGGCCGAGCGAGGTGGTGGTGGCGAGAGCGATGGGGAACACGATCGCCGCCGCGGCGTTGTGGGTGACCACCTCCGTGAGCAGCATGGTGCCGCCGTAGATGCAGGCGAGCAGCCAGAACGGATCGTTGTGGGCGAAGGCGAGCAGTCCGTGGGCGATGGTCGAGGCCGCGCCGGAGAGCTCCAGCGCCTTGCCGATGCCGAAGGAGGCACCGATGGCGATCAGCACCTCGTAGTTCACGCTGCGCCGGGCGACGGCGATGCTGCAGCAATGGGTGACGATCATGAGACCCGCCGCGGCGAAGGCGACGACGGAGAGCGGCAGCACGTTGAAGCCCTTCACCAGGATGAGGCCGAGCAGGATGGACCAGGCGATCCAGCCGCGCTCATAACGGGGCACCACCGCGCCTTCGAGGGAGTGCAGCAGCAGGAAGTCGCGGGAGTTGCGGTGGCGGGCGGGAAACTCCCGGTCGGTCTCGAGCAGCAAGGTGTCGCCGGCCTTGAGTTCGATGTCGCCGATTTTGCCCTCGATGCGCTTGCCGTGGCGGGCCACGGCGATCACGACCGCTTTATAGACGGTGCGGAACTGGCCCTCGCGCACGGTCTTGCCGACCATAGGGCAGTTCGGAGCCACCACCGCCTCGATCAACATGCGGGCCGTGCGCGGCGAATCCAGCTTGAACACCTGGTTGGTGGCGGGGGTGAGCCCCTTGATGCGCTGCAGGTCCACCACCGACTCGGTGACGCCGGCGAACACCAGCCGGTCGCCGTCCTTCAGCACCTCCTCGGGCCCCGCGGCCGGGATCACCTCGCCTTCGCGGTCGATCTCGACCAGGTACAGGCCCGGCAGGCCGCGCAGCCCCGCCGCCTGCACGGTCTTGCCCGTGAGCGGTCCACCTCGGGCCACCATCATCTCGACGGTGTACTCGCGGGCGTTCTGGGATTGGGCGAACACCGGGATGCGCTCCGGCAGGAGCCAACGCCCGGCGACCAGCACGTAAGTAAGACCGATGAGCGCGCAGGGCACGCCGATCCAGGCGAGCTGGAAGAAGCCCATGCCGGGCAGGTGCGCCTGCTGGGTGAGCATGCCGTTCACCACCAGGTTGGTGCTGGTGCCGATCAAGGTGCAGGTGCCGCCGAAGATCGCCGCATAGCTCAAGGGGATCATGAGCTTGGAGGGGGAGATGCGGCACTGCCGCGCCCAGTCCGAGACGTAGGGCAGGAAGGAGGCCACCAGCGGCGTCGAGTTCATGAACGCGCCCATGAATGCCACGGGCAGCATCATGCGCGCCTGGGCCTCGGTGGGGGACTTGGGACGCCCGAAGATGCGGCCCACCATCAGGTTGAGGGCGCCCGTCTCGCGCAGGCCGGCGGCGACCACGTAGAGAGCGCCGATGCTCAACAGGCTCTCGTTGGCGAAGCCGGAGAGCGCGTCCTGGGGGCCGATGACCTGGGTGAGCATCAGCACCGTCAGGCCCCCCATCATGACGACGTCGGTGCCGAACTGGGTGGTAGCGAGGGTGAAGAGACAGGCGAGGGTCACCCCGATCGAGATCCAGCCATTGAAAGGCATGCATTATCCCCGTGCGTATTAACGTCGCGAGGCAGATTATCATAGGCGGCCGTCCTGGCTGCGGTCGGGTAGAATCCGCGAGCGGTCGCCCAGAATCCAAGGAACCCGATGTCATCCCAAGAGCGCCTCCTGCAGAAACTCAAGGACAAGAGCGCGCATATCGGCGTCGTCGGTCTGGGCTACGTGGGCCTGCCGCTGGCGTTGCGCTTCAGCGAGGCGGGGTTCCCGGTGACCGGCTTCGACATCGACCCGGGCAAGGTCGCGGCGCTGAACGGGGCGCAGAGCTACATCGCCCAGATCCCGGCGGAGCGCATCGCGCGGGCGGTCAAGAACCGCTTCCGCGCCACCCACGACTTCGCCGTCGCCCGCGAGATGGATGCGCTGATCGTCTGCGTACCCACGCCCCTCGGCAAGCACCAGGAACCTGACGTGAGCTTCATAGTGAACACGCTGGCGGCGCTCAAGCCCCAGCTACGGGCGGGGCAGGTGGTCTCGCTGGAGAGCACCACCTATCCAGGCACCACCGAGGAGTTGGTGATCCCGGTGGTCGAAGCGGCGGGCCTCAAACCCGGTGTGGACTGCTTCGTGGTCTACTCGCCGGAGCGGGAGGATCCGGGCAACCCGAAGTTCCACACCCAGACTATCCCTAAGCTCGTGTCGGGCCATACCGAAGCCTGTCTCAAGGTGGCGATGGACCTCTATGCGGCGGTCATCGACCGGGTCGTGCCCGTCTCCAGCCTGCGCACCGCCGAGATGGCGAAGCTCTTGGAGAACATCCACCGCGCCATCAACATCGGCCTCGTGAACGAGATGAAGATGGTGGCGGACCGCATGGGCATCGACATCCACGAGGTGATCGATGCGGCGGCGACCAAGCCTTTCGGTTTCGTCCCCTACTACCCGGGCCCGGGCCTCGGCGGTCACTGCATCCCCATCGACCCCTTCTATCTCACCTGGAAGGCGCTGGAGTACGGCGTGGACACGCGCTTCATCCGCCTCGCCGGCGAGGTGAACAGCCGCATGCCCGAATGGGTGGTGGACAAGGCCGCCGCCGCCCTCAACGAACGCGGCAAGTCCCTCAAGGGCAGCCGCGTGCTGGTGCTCGGCATCGCCTACAAGAAGAACGTGGACGACACCCGCGAATCACCGGCGGTGGAGATCATGGAGATCCTGCGGAGCCGCGGCGCGGAGGTGGCCTACTCCGACCCCTTCGTACCCAAGTTCCCGAAGATGCGCGAGCACCGTTTCGACTTGGAGAGCGTCGTGCTAGACGAGAAGAGTCTGAAGAGCAGGGACTGCATACTGATCGCGACCCATCACGATCGCTTCGACTATACCCTCATCCGCAAGCATTCGAGGCTCATCGTAGACACCCGTGGGGTCTATCGCGAGCCCGATCCCAAGATCGTGAAGGCGTGAATCGTCCGGCAAAAGAATCGAGGGCCCTATGAGCGACATGCGCGGCGTGAACGATTACTGGAAATAGCTGAGCGATGCCTCCTGTTGAAGGCTGGTCAGGAGGAGATCAGGCTCGCGGGCCTCGACGGAAAACGCGCGGCCTTGATACAGGGCGCCGATTTCAACTTCGGCCAGCAGGGCCGGAAGGTCGAGGTTGCGCTCGCGGCCTCACTCTTCAGCCACCTGCACATGAACCTCATCATGTGCTGCCTCACCTCCTTGCACGGTTCCCTCGCCGCTGGGGCGATGTCTTAAGCGACTTTCATCGAGGCGCCCGTGCCGGACATCCAGCAATGCCTGTCGGTACCGTCGCACTTCAATTCCGACCCCTCTCACTATCCTCGTTCGGCCCTCGCGTGGATGGCCGGCCAGTGCGGCTACGAGTTCGAATACATCGGGCGTTGGGACCATCCGCGCAACCAGATGATGGCGGCTTTCCGTCCCCGCACCCCCTAGGGCCGGCGGTTCACAACCAAAGCGCAGCCAGGTCGCGACCGATCAGTTTCCCCGTCCTCTCGATGCTCTCCGCATAGAGCCCTTTAAGCGTCGAGGCCCACCGGGCCGGTGGTTT
>DATIEQ010000301.1:0-3726 GCA_035455665.1 Gammaproteobacteria bacterium
GGCCAGGGGCCAGGCGAGCGCGGCGGCGGCCAATAACAGGATGCGCTTCAGCATAAGATTTCCTCCGAGTGTGCGTCCGGTCGTTTTAATCGGCGATTGCATCGCCCGGATCTGTGACGCGTCCTCAGGGTAAACGCACGATGCTGCAAACCGTTTGCGTTCGTGACATAAGCGCGCGCTCCACGCACCGAAATGTGATGCAGTTATCAATCAGCGTGGATAGGGTATTTCCCCTCGGATGTTCCGGACACTGAAACGCCCGCGAAGCGGGCGTCGAAAGATGCGGGCGCCGGAAAATTCAATTCACGCGGTGCTGCGTTTGCGCACCCCGAGGCACAGGCGCAGCGCATTCGCCATCTCCATGCCGGTCTGGAAGCGCTGGTCCGGGTCCTTCTGCAGGGCCCGGTCGATGACGATCTTCACGGTGGGCGGGATGTCGGGGCGCAGGAAGGTCACGTCCGGGTGCGGTTCGTTCGCGATCTTGAACAAGAGGCCGGTGAGAGACGCCGCCTCGTAGGGCAACTCGCCGCGCAGCAGCTGGTACATGCTCACGCCGAGGGAATAGAGGTCGCTGCGCCCGTCCACCTTCTTGCCGGAGACCTGCTCCGGGGACATGTACAGCGGGCTGCCGAGGATGGTGCCGGTCTTGGTCTTGCTCAAGTCGGTCAACGCCGCGATGCCAAAGTCGGTGATCTTCACCCGTCCAGACTCGCGGTCGTACATGATGTTCGCGGGCTTGATATCGCGGTGCACCACGTGGTGCTTGTGGGCGAAATCCAGCGCCTCCGCGATCTTGAGGACGACGGCCACCACCTCGCCCATGGGCAGCAGGTTCGCGGAGGTGGTGTACTTCTGCAGGGGATCACCGCTCAAGAAGTCCATGGCGATGTAGGCCAGGCCCTGGTCCTCGCCCACGTCGTAGATGGTGACGATGTTCGGATGGTTCATACGCCCCGCGGTCTCCGCTTCCCGGAAGAAGCGGTCGTGGGCCTCCTTGAGCGTCGCGCCGTCGAACTCGTCGCTCAGCGCCATGGTCTTGATAGCCACCTGGCGGCCGATCTTCGCGTCCTTGCCGAGGTAGACGACGCCCATGGCGCCGCGGCCGAGTTCCTTCACCAGCTCATAGCGGCCGAGCATGGGCTTCTGCACGCCTCCGGTGGCGATCGCACGCGAGATGGCTCCCGCCGAGGTGCCCGCGAGCGAGGGGCTGCTGTTCAGCTGGCGCAGGCGCTCGAGGCGGTCTTCGAGGTCCGCGTAGGCGGGTGCGAGCTTCTGCACGTGCTCGTACACCTCCACCGCCTGGCTGTAGCGCCGGCCGCGCTCCAGCTCCTGGCCGAGCGCCATCAGGTTGTCGCACAGCATCTTGGACGGCAGGCACATCTTGAAGCGCGAGAACGCCTGGTCGAAGCGGTTGAGCGCCTGGTAGGCGAGACCGAGCTCGCGGTTCACTTCCGAGAGCGCGCCGCGCGACACGCCGCTATGCGCGTTCACGAAGCGCATGACGAGCACGGAACCGTGGCCGAGGACGAGCATCGAGAGCGGCAGGGCAAGCGGCACCCACAGGGACTGGGACAGGAGCGGCACCAGCTCGCCGTTGAGGAGCGCGATGAGCAGGAAGCCGCTCACCACCGCGCCGATGAGCAGGCTCAGGCGCGGCATGAGGAAGAGCAGATACAGGCCCACCAGCAGCGTCACCAGGCCGCGCACGCCCCACACCCAGTAGGGCGCGGCCACGAGGTCGCCGTTCAGCAGTCCCGAGACGAGCCGCGCGCTCGTGACCACGGCCGCCGGGAACTGGGACTGCACGCGCCCCACCAGCACCGCCTTGCCGGCGAGGCGCTCGGGCTGCACTGCACCCGTCATCACCTCGTCGAAACCGTAGATGGGTACCGGTGCCGCCGCATCGTGCAGCAGCACCTGCATGTGCCGATCGGTGGGGATGTGCGTGTCGCCGAGCTGCACGCCGCTCCAGCCCTGGGCGCTCAGGCTGTCGATATCGTTGCCCTGCTCCTGCGTCGCCGTCAGGAGTCCCAGCGAGGGCAGGGTCTGTCCTCCTGACCGCACCAGCAAGGGGATGTCCAGTGAGCCCTCGCCTTCATCATCCAGGAAGCCGACGCCGCGCGCGCCTTGCAGGAACGGCGCCTGCGGGACGCGCAGCACCATGTGCGGCGCTGTGGGTGCATCCGTCTGCAGGGCGAAACGCCAATGGCCGCTGCTCGACGCCTCATCCTCCACCCCGCCATCACGCTGTCCGGGCGCGGCCAGCACCACATGACCTGAGCGGGCGATGCTCGCGGCCAACACGGCATCGGTGGAGAGCGCGGCCTGGGCTTCGTCGAGCTTGGCGGACAGATCGGCGGGCATGATCGCCGGCGCCTGCTCCGCCGCTGCCACGGCCTTGAGCTGGCCGAGGTAGTCGAGCGCTTCCGCGTTCTGGGGCGCCGACAGATCCACGCCGAGCGCCACCACCTGCGCCTTGGCGTCCGTGAGCTTGTCCACGAGCGCCGCGAGCAGGCGCCGCGGCCAAGGCCAGGGGCCGTACTTCTTCACGGAAGCATCATCGATGGCGACCACCGCCACCTGGGGATTCACGCTGTGATGGGACGACAGAGCCACGCTGAAACGGTAGAAGCCGCGTTCGAGCGAACGGCCGCTGCCCAGCACCCCTGCAGTGGAGAGGAGCAACACCAGCAGCAATCCCCACAGGGTCTTATTGGTAAGCACCGTGAACATCAGTGCCTTGGGCCTTTTACCGGGACAGGGTGAATCCCCACTATGTTAAAAGGGTAACCGATTTTCCCCTGCTCACGCATGCTCAGGTCTTGCGGCCTGAAAGCCCGTGCCACAGGGCCTCCCGCAGATTCCGCCCCCCATCCGCGGCCACCAGAAGGGCAAATCCCGCAAAACTGTCGAAGCTCCCGTTCACGGCCACCAGCAAACCCGTGAGGAGGCTGAATACGACCGGGAACCCCAGGTTCCCATAGACGACGATGGCGCGGCGCTCGGTGGCCGTGTCCGATCCGAGCATGGTGCGTCGCGGCACCAGGGCGAAGACCACGAGCGAGATGAGCGGTGCGCAGGCGACGAGCACCAGGATGCGGCGATCCGCCTGCATCGGCGGTATCCAGTAGAGCGCTTGCAGCACCATGGCCGCGAGACCCGCAAAGTCCAGGAGCGCCGCAAACGCATGCAGCCGCAACGGCGAGAGCAGCCGGAGCGCCGTGTTCATGCGCTCCCATCCCCCAAGTACCCTGCCGTGAGCAGGAAGATCGCCGTGAGGGCAAACGCCGCGTGCAGCAGCACCACGGCGAACGGCAGCTTCTGGCGCACCGCACGGAAGCCGAACAGCAGGAGGCCGCCGGTCGCGGTGAGGATGAATATCACGGTCGCGGCGTTCACCAGGCGATTGCCGGGAGAGCCTATGTCATGCACCACGAGCAACACGATGCCTACGGACGCGGCGGCACCGTGGAGTGCGCCCACGACGAGCGGGATCCGCGCGCCGCGGGCTTCGAGTACGGCGAGCATCGCTCCGGCGGCAGCCACCAGCAAGAAGAACGAGAGCAGGGTCGCCAGCATCGCCTCATGATACTTGGCGGCTTGTCCGTGTGAAACGAGTCTCAGGGCCTCGGCCCGTATATCACGCGCCAGATACGCCCCTGCTGGCTGTCGCCGATGTAGAGCGCACCGTCCGGCCCCGCGGCGAGCCCCATGGGACGGAAGCGG
>DATIEQ010000302.1:0-4800 GCA_035455665.1 Gammaproteobacteria bacterium
CGGTCGAAATAGCCCTCGAGTCGCGTGCGCTCCATCTTTAGCCCTAAGGCGTCCGCGTGGGCGTTGGTCACGAGCACCAGCCGCTTGCCGAGCGCACGCAGCCCCTTAAGGGCAGCCTCCGCGCCGGGCAGCACCTGGATCAGGTGCTCCACCTCACGCTTGAGGGCGAGGATGTCCATGTCCAGCTCCCGGGACCAGTGGTCCAGGCAGTACCACTCGAGGGTGCCCTCTTTCTCCCGGAAGCGCGGCATCAGGGCCTCGAGGGCGGCGGCCGGGCTCAAGCCGTGGCGCTCGCCGAAGCGCAGCGGTACGTGTTCCAGCCAGAAGTGGTTGTCGAAATGCAGATCCAGGAGCGTGCCGTCCATGTCCAAGAACACGCTCTCGACCTTCGACCACTCAGGCGGGTTCTTCGTTGGGGCCGGCATGGCCGCTATCATATACTCGCCCCCTCACCTGCTTGGAGTCCCGCGTGCAGCCACCGGACGAACAACTGCTGGGCCCCCTGCTCGACATCGCCCGCTCCGCCGGCGAGCAGATCATGCGCATCTATGCCACGGACTTCGAGGTGGCAGAGAAGTCCGACCGTTCCCCGGTGACGGAGGCGGACTTGGCCGCCCACCAGGTGATCGCCGCCGATCTCAAGCGCATCACGCCGGACCTGCCGGTGCTCTCGGAGGAATCGAAGAGCCTCCCCTACGCCGAGCGGCGCCGCTGGGAGAGTTACTGGCTGGTGGATCCCTTGGACGGGACCAAGGAGTTCATCAGCAAGAACGGCGACTTCACCGTCAACATCGCCCTCATCCAGAAGGGCGAGCCCATCGCAGGCGTGGTGCACATCCCGGCCACCGGCTTCTCCTATTACGGCTGCGTGGGCGTGGGCGCCTTCCGCCGCGACCAGGACGGACAGGCGTCCGTGATCAAGGTGCGCCCCTTGAGCGGCCGGCCGGTGAAGGTGGTGGCGAGCCGCTCCCACCGCGGCGAGCTGCTCGACGCCTACTTGGCGAAGCTCGGCCCCCACGAGACCGTGTCGCGGGGCAGCGCCCTCAAGTTCTGCCTGGTGGCGGAAGGGGCGGCGGATGTCTACCCCCGGCTCGGCCCCACCTCGGAATGGGACACCGGTGCAGGCCACGCGGTGTTGCTGGCCGCCGGCGGCCAGGTGGTGGCGGTGGACGGCAAGCCGCTGCGCTACAACGCCAAGGACTCGCTGCTCAACCCGCACTTCATCGCCTATGCGGACGCTTCGCGGGATTGGCTGAGTTACCTGTAAAGAAACCCACTGGGGTCTAAACCGAGTAGCCTCCGGGCCAGTCCAAGCTTAGGTACCCGCCAGGATCGAGGAGCCATCGCATGCGCCCCCTGTCTCACCGTGCCTGGATGCTCGCGTCCTTGTGCCTCGTCTTGGGCCCATCCTATGCGGCCGATCCGGCCGCGGCGCTGTCGCCGGGCATCGACCGCTACCTTGCGCCCTACGTGCAGGGTCGCAACTTCTCCGGGGTGGTGCTGGTCGCGAAGGGCGGCACACCGCTCTTCCAGAAGGCGTACGGCTACGCCGTAGTGAGCGCCGATGCCCCTAACACGCCGGCGACCAAGTTCCACATCGCCTCCATGTCCATGCAGTTCACGGCCGCCGCCGTCATGCGCCTCGTCGAGCGCGGCAAGTTCCAACTGGATACGACCGTGGACAAGATCATCCCGGACTTCCCCCACGGTAATGAGATCACCGTGCGTGAACTGCTCACCGAGACCTCCGGCTTGCCGGACATCAACAATCTGCCCGACTATAGCGAGATACTCCTGCATCCGCAGACACCGGCTTCCCTGGTGCAGAAGATCAGCGGTGAACCTCTCCTGTTCACTCCCGGCTCCCAGTACCAGCACGAGGAACATTCAGCGTATAACCTGCTGGCCCTGATCGTGGAGAAGACCACGGGGCTCGATTTCGCGTCGGCATTGCAGCAAGAGGTGTTCGCGCCCCTGGGGATGCGCGATTGCGGCGCAGACGATTCCGCGGGCGCCATCATCGCGCACCTGGCGGAAGGCTACGCGCCGGAAGGCGTGCGCGGACTGAGCCGCGCGCCGTACATCGACTGGTCGGCCAAGGCCGGCAACGCCTCGGTGTACTGCACCGCGGCGGATGAGGCACGCTGGGTCGACGGGTTCATCCATGACCGGCTCCTGAGCCGGCAATCCCGGGAGACCATGCTGGCTGAATCCAAGGCCCACCTGGGTTACGGCTGGTTCGTGAGCACCAGCAAGCGCTTCGGCGTGCCCGTCTACTACATGAATGGCCGGTCTCCGGGCTATGCCTCCTACCTTCTCTACGTCCCGGATGCAGACCTGACGGTCGTCGTGCTCAGTAACATCTACGCTTCCGTCACCACCCAGATCGGCAGCGACCTGGCCGCCCTGGCACTCGGGAAACCCTACGAGGCGCCGCTCTCTCCGATCAGCCTGGATGCAGACGCCCTGAAGCATATGGAAGGCAAATTCCTGTTCGGGCCCGATTTCTACCGGCCCAATGGCGTGCTCAGCGTGCAGGTGAACGGTGGCGATGTGTTCCTCGACTGGGGCGGTGGACAGATGAGCGGGCTGATCCCGGTGGGCAAGGACCGTTTCATCGACCGGAGTTACTGGGAAGACGTGACGTTCGTCCGCACCGCTGATGGCCGCATCGTGCAGCTGGACTATGACCGCTTCCACGGCAAACGGACGGACGATCCCAAGCCCTGAGCGTCGTTCAGGCAAGCAAAAAGAAAACGCCGGCTTCAAGCCGGCGTTTCCATTTCGTACTTCGATGGGTTTCAGCTCTTGCCGAGCATGCCATCCTTGAGGGAACTCGTGGGTGGTTTCGGGCCCAGGAACACCTTCAGGAAGGCCTTGTGGAAGTCCTCGCCGGGGATGTTGCCGCGGAACGAACCGTTCCAGCTGATCTGCGTGCCCTGGCCGGGCACGTAGTCGATGGTGATGATGTCGTCCTTCTTGGAGTCGCCGAAGTAGGCGATGAACTGCGCGATCCGGTCCTTGAGCGCGTCGTTGCTGTCCGGGTTGTTGGCCGCGAAATCCCCGCTCCAGGCATCGGAGAAGTCCTGCTTGCTCACCGCGTAGATCATGTGCATGAGGACGCGGTCGGGCCCCGACTGGGCCATGATGGCGTCGGGGTCGTTGGATTTCTGACCCACGTAGAGCGCGCCCACGTATATCTTGATGAAATACTTGGTGCGCAGGCCGGCGCCGTTCAGGGCCAGGTCGATGCCCGCCACATTGGCGGTATCCGGTACATCCACTTTCGCCACGGTGGCGGCGCTTACCGCAGCGTTCAATCCGAGAGCCAGCAAAGCGATGAGCACGCGTCTCATGGGTGATCCCCCGTGTTCTAGGTATGGCACAAGCCTACCCGCAATCCCCATGCCCAGCTAGTGGGCGTGGAGCCGAGCGTCGAAGAAGCGGACAGTCCGGGTCCAGGAGTCCTGGGCTGCGTCTTTCTGGTAGTGCTCGCCGGAGGGGTTCGCGAAGGCATGGCCGGCGTGGGGATACTCGCGTATCTCCGCGTCCACCTTGGCCTCCTTGAGCGCCTGCTGGAAGGCTTCCACGTCCGCCACCGTGATGCCCTTATCCTCCTCGCCGAAGAAACCCAGGAGGTGCATGGTGAGCTTCGCGAGCTGCGCCACGTCGGTCACGGGCTGGCCGTAGTACATCACCACGGCGTCCAGCTTGTCCGGCAGCATGAGCGCGGTCTGCAGCGCCCAGCCGCCGCCGAAGCACCAGCCGATGACGCCCATCTTCGACGACTGTTCGTGATCGTGGAGGTAGACGTAAGCCTGGCGAAGGTTGTCCTTGGCGGAGACAGGGTCCGACATCACCGCCATCATGAGCTGCTTCGACGCATCCGGGGTCGTGGCCGCTTGGCCGCCGTAAAGGTCCACCGCGAGCGCCTCGTAACCCTCGCCCGCGAGCCGGTCGGCGGTGCGGCGGATGTTGTCGTTCAGGCCCCACCACTCGTGGATGACGATGATGCCGGGGAGCGGGCCCTTGGCATCCGCGGGGCGGCTGAGATAGCCACGCACCGGTTTGCCGCCCACGGTGGCATAGACCACGTCCGCACCCGTCACCGGCATGCGCGGCTTCTCGACGGCGACGGCACTCGGCAGCGGCGCATCGTCGGCGTGCATCGCGGTCATGGCCGCGAGGTAACCCGCGTCCGTGAGGGATTCCGCCTGCAACGCGGAGCAGGACAAGAAAAGGGCCATGAACAGGACGGCAGGCGACAAGCGCATAGGAGGCTCCTTGAAGTTCAGTCCCCTCGATACGTGCAGCCCGACGTGCAGGTCTCGGCGACGACCACCTTCGCGAGGCCGGGGAGCGCGGGTTTGAGCTTCTTCCAGATCCAGCGGGCCAAGTTCTCGCTGGTGGGGTTCTCGAGACCTGCCACCTCGTTGAGGTAGCGGTGGTCGAGCGCCTCGAACACCGGACTGAAGCGCTCCTTGAGCTCGGCGAAGTCCATGATCCAGCCGGTCTTCGCGTCCACCTCGCCCTCGACGTGCACCTCAACCCGGAAGGAATGGCCGTGCAGCCGGCTGCACTTGTGGCTGGCGGGCAGGTTCGGCAGCCGGTGGGCGGCCTCGAGGTGGAATACCTTGAATATCTCCATGGCCCATTATCACCGGGGGCAGGACCACAGGCCAAGCCCGGGCATGATTACGGTTATCATGGAAGTCGTAACTTCACTCCGGCATGCGCTAGGACCACTAAAAATGATGGATTTTGTTTCCTGGCTAGGCGAAAGACGGCGAGCAAGCGGAG
>DATIEQ010000303.1:0-5451 GCA_035455665.1 Gammaproteobacteria bacterium
GTGGCATCGGGGCCGGCATAGCGGGCCGAGTAGATGCCCGGCGCGCCGTGCAGTGCGTCCACCTCGAGGCCCGAATCGTCGGCGATGGCGGGCAGCCCGGTGTGGCGGGCGGCGTTCCGTGCCTTGAGGAGTGCGTTCTCCCTGAAACTCGCGCCCGTCTCCTCCGCCTCCGGCACCCGGAGCTCCGTCTGCGGGACGATCTCGAGGCCTTTGCCCGCGAGCAGGGCCTGGAGCTCCTGAAGTTTTCCCTGGTTACCCGTCGCGAGTACGACTTTCATCCGCCGGCCAGCGCCTCGCGCTGCTTGGCGAGGAGCGTCTGTATGCCCTGCTCGGCGAGCTTCAGCATCGCGTCGAGTTCCCGGCGGTGGAAGGCGTGGCCCTCGGCCGTGCCCTGCACCTCGACGTAGGCGCCGGCCTCGTTCATGACCACGTTCATGTCGGTCTCCGCCTGGGAGTCCTCCGAGTAATCCAGGTCCAGCAGCGGCACACCGCCCACGATGCCCACCGACACTGCCGCCACGGCGCCGTGGACCGGGTCTTTCTTGATGATCTTCCGCTGCTTCAGGCTCTGCACCGCGTCCAAGAGCGCCACGTAACTCCCGGTGATGGCGGCGGTGCGGGTACCGCCGTCCGCCTGCAGTACGTCGCAATCGAGGGTGATGGTGCGCTCGCCCAAGGCCTCCATGTCCATCACCGAGCGCAGCGCGCGGCCGATGAGCCGCTGGATCTCGAGGGTGCGCCCGCCCTGCTTGCCGCGGGCCGCCTCCCGCTCGCCACGGGTGTGGGTGGCGCGCGGCAGCATGCCGTATTCCGCCGTCACCCAGCCCT
Organism: Gammaproteobacteria bacterium; assembly: GCA_035455665.1. Lineage (GTDB taxonomy): Bacteria > Pseudomonadota > Gammaproteobacteria > Natronospirales > REEB76 > DASUBN01. The sequence goes on from DATIEQ010000303.1 coordinate 829, forward strand.
TGGCCTGGCCCTTGAGGAAGCCGGGCACCCGCTCCTCCACGCTCGCGGTGCACAGCACGCGGGTGTCGCCGAACGCGACCAGCACCGAGCCTTCCGCGTGGCGGGTGTAGTGGCGCGTGAGCGCGACAGGACGCAGTTCCTCGGCGGCTCTGCCGTTCGCACGCATGGGGGGCTCCGAAATGGCTGGACTCGGGATTATAAGCGCTGTGTTTAGATGGCTTTCCGGGCGCCTCTAAAAACAGCAGATTTTGTTTTCTGGCAAGGCGCGGATGGTCGAGGAACCGGAGCGTACTCCGACTGTACGTGAGGATTCCGAGCACATCCGCAACGCAGCCAGGGGACAAAAGATGCGTTTTTAGAGGTGCCCCTAGTCCATCCAGCGAAGAGCAACGGCGGTGACATTGTCGCTGGTAGGCGCTGCCCGCTCCGCCGCCTCCGAGGCCATCACCTCGAGCAGCGTCTGCAGGTCGAGGCGGGTGCCCATCTCCTGGGCCAGATACTGGTCGCTCAAGGGTGCCCACAAGCCGTCCGAGCACAGGAGCACGATGTCCCCCGCCATGAGCGGGAAGGGGTCGGACACGGTGATCGTCGGCAATTCCGGCTCGCCCCCCAGGCACTGCTCCACGAAGTTGCGCATGGGATGGGTGTGCACGTCCGCATCCTTGATGAGTCCCTGGCGCACCAGCATCTCCACCGCGCTGTGGTCGCGGGTACGGGTGAGTACCTTCTGGTCCCGCAGGAGGTAGATGCGGCTGTCCCCCACGTGCGCCCAGGTGGCGCAGTTGTCGGCGACGATGCACAGGGTGATGGTGGTGCGCGGCCGCAGTTCCGGCGCGAGTTCGGCGCCCAGCATGACCACCGCCTCGTGGGCTTCGGCGATGCCCGCGCGCATGAAGTCGCCGATGTCGTGGATGCCGCCCCGCAGGCGCTTGAAGCTGCGCACCAGGGCGTCGATGGCGGCCTCCGCCGCCACGTCCCCGCCGATGTGCCCGCCCATGCCGTCCGCCACCGTGAGCAGGATGCGGTTGTCGCCGATGACCACCGAAGCCCGGTCCTGGTTGTCGTTGCGGTTGCCGACGAGGCTGACCTGGGCGGTTTCGACGTTCAAAGAAGGCCCCTCACGACGCGCGGCCTGGGCGGGAACCCTCGTTTGGGCGCGCGTCGCGTTTAGCTTACCATTCAGCACCCGGCCCACCCTTATGGCCGGCCAGGGATCAGCATGGCACGCAGCATGACCGGCTTCGCGCGCCGCGAGACGCGCGGCGAGTTCGGCGTCCTCGTCTGGGAGTTGCGCAGCGTCAACCACCGCTACCTGGACATGAGCCTGCGCCTGCCGGAGGAGCTGCGCGCCCTGGAGAGCGACTGCCGGGAGCGGGTCGCCGCCCAGGTCAAGCGCGGCAAGCTCGACGGCCAGCTGCGCTTCGAGGCCGGAACACAGCGCGACGCCGCCCTCAAGGTGGACACCGTCCGCGCCCGGGCCGTGCTCAACGCGGTGTCGGAGCTGTCGAAGGTCTCCGTCAACCTGGCGCATATCGATCCCATGGACGTGCTGCGCTGGCCCGGCGTGGTGGAGGAGCCGGCCCTCGACGTGGCGGCGGTGGGGCAGGCGGCGCTCAAGCTCCTGGACCAGACCCTGGCGGACCTCCTGGCCGCCCGCGAGCGGGAGGGTGGACGCACCGCCGCGGTGCTGCGCGAACGGGCCGCGAAGATAAACGCGATCGTCGCGGATTTGCGCGGCCGGCAAGCAGGGATGACGACCCAGCTCCGCGACAAGCTCCGCGCCCGGGTCGAGGAACTCAAGGCGCAGGTGGACCCGCAGCGCCTCGAGCAGGAGCTCGTGATGTTGGCGCAGCGGCTCGACGTGGCGGAGGAGCTCGACCGCCTGGGCAGTCATTTGAAGGAATTCGAGACCACCCTCAAGAGCGGCGAAGCCGTCGGCCGGCGCCTCGATTTCCTCATGCAGGAGTTCAACCGCGAGGCGAATACCTTGGGGTCCAAGTCTCAGGACGCGGCCATCACCCAGCAGGTCGTCGATCTCAAGGTGCTGATAGAACAGATGCGCGAGCAGGTCCAGAACATTGAGTAGCGCGGCGATCAAGCGCGGTCACCTATTCTTGGTCACGGCGCCCTCCGGCGCCGGCAAGACCAGCCTCGTCAAGGCGTTGCTCAAGCAGCATCCGAACCTCAAGTTCTCCATCTCCTATACCACCCGGCCGAAGCGCCCGACCGAAGAAGATGGGCGCGACTATCACTTCGTGGATAAGGCCGGATTCGAGCGCATGGTGAAGGCCGGGGAGTTCCTGGAGCACGCCCAGGTGTTCGACAACTATTACGGCACCTCCCGCAAGACCGTGGAAGGCGAGATGGCGGCGGGGCGTGACGTGCTCCTGGAGATCGACTGGCAGGGGTCCCGCCAGGTGCGCAAGCTCATGCCCGAGGCGGTGTCCATCTTCATCCTGCCCCCCACCCGGCCGGAGCTGGAACGGCGCCTCCGCCACCGGGGCACGGATAGCGACGAGGTCATCGCCCGGCGTTTCAGGGACGCGGTCACGGACATGTCCCACTGGTCCGAGTTCGATTACGTGGTGGTGAACGACGACTTCGACAGGGCCGTCAAGGACTTGGCCGCTATAGTGGTGGGCAAGGGCCAGGCGAGCCGGCGCGACCGGCCGGAGCTCAAGCCCGTTATCGCTTCTCTATTGGCTTAACCAGACCATTTCGGTAAACTATAAGGCCGTGTTTTATTAGGGTTTTCCGAAAAATCCGTCCCTGGATTTTTCGGAGTCGGCGGCCCGGTACATGCCCGGACCGCCTCCCGGCCTTTTTGGCCTTTATTGGAGTTTCAGATGGCGCGCGTCACTGTGGAAGATTGCTTGGCTAACGTGGATAACCTGTTCCAGCTGGTGCTGGTGGCCACGAAGCGTTCGCGCCAGCTGGCGCGCGGCGTGGAGCCCTCCGTGCCCTGGGAGAATGACAAGCCCACCGTGGTGGCCTTGCGCGAGATCGCGGCCGGCAACGTCGGTCCCTCCATCCTCGACGAGGTGGAGCAGATCCCCGAGGAGGAACCGGTGGAGCAGCAGCCGGTGGTGATCATGGACGCGGAGGACCCGCTCTAAGCTTCTCCCCCGCGCCCCAGGAGGGCGCTTGCCGATGACCCAAGTCGCCGCTTCCATATTCGACAGAGTCCGAGGGAAGCGGGTCGCGGGCGTGGACGAACTGCTCACCCGGCTCCGCCAATACCTGCCCGAAGCGCAGGTCGATGAGATCCACCAGGCTTACGAATTCGGCGCCCAGGCCCACGAGGGCCAGCGGCGCCTGTCCGGCGAACCCTACATCTCCCATCCCGTCGCCGTCGCCTCGATCCTCGCGGACCTGCGCATGGACCACCGCACCATCGAGGCGGCGCTCCTGCACGACGTCATCGAGGACACGCCCACGCTCAAGGAGGAGATCGGCACCCGCTTCGGGGTCGAGGTGGCGCAGCTGGTGGACGGCGTCTCGAAGCTCACGCAGATCAAGTTCAAGAGCCGCGCCGAGGCCCAGGCGGAGAACTTCCGCAAGATGGTGCTCGCGATGGTGGAGGACATCCGCGTCATCATGGTGAAGCTCGCGGACCGGCTGCACAACATGCGCACGCTCGGTGCCATGCCGGCACCGAAGCGCCGGCGCATCGCCGGCGAGACCCTGGAGATCTACGCCCCCATCGCCCACCGGCTCGGCATGAGCGCCATGCGCATGGAGCTGGAGGACCTGGGCTTCCAGGCCCTGCACCCGAACCGCTACAAGATCCTCGCCCGGCATCTCAAGCGTTCCCGCACGCACCAGAAGGAGATGGTCACCAAGATCAGCGCCGCACTGACGCAGGCGCTGGAGCGCGACCAGATCAAGGGCACGGTGGAGGGACGCGAGAAGCACCTCTACAGCGTGTACCGCAAGATGCGCGCCAAGCACCTGCCGCTCATGGAAGTGCTGGACGTCTATGCCTTCCGCCTCGTGGTGCCGCGCACCGACGACTGCTACCGCACCCTCGGCGTGGTGCACAACCTCTACAAGCCGGTGCCCGGCAAGTTCAAGGACTACATCGCCATCCCCAAGGCCAACGGTTACCAGTCGCTGCACACCGTGCTCATCGGCCCCGGCGGCGTGCCGCTGGAGGTGCAGATCCGCACCGAGGACATGCAGAAGGTCTCCCAGTCCGGCATCGCCGCCCACTGGCAGTACAAGACCGGCGAGGGCGGTGCCACCGCCCCCGAGGTGCGTGCCCGCGAGTGGCTGCGCGGCGTGATGGAGATGCAGCAGGGCACCGGCAGTTCGCTCGAGTTCCTCGAGAACGTCAAGGTCGACCTGTTCCCGGACGAGGTCTACGTGTTCACGCCACAGGGCGATATCCGCCGCCTGCCGCGCGGTTCCAGCGCCGTGGATTTCGCCTACGCGGTACACACCGACGTGGGTAACGCGTGCGTGGCCGCCAAGATCGACCGGCGCCTGGTGCCCCTGCGCACCCAGCTCGAGAACGGCCAGACCGTGGAGATCATCACCGCGCCCAACGGCCGCCCCAACCCGGCCTGGCTCAACTTCGTGGTCACCGCCAAGGCCCGCGCCAACGTGCGCCACTACTTGAAG
>DATIEQ010000304.1:0-4710 GCA_035455665.1 Gammaproteobacteria bacterium
GGCGGGCCAGCACGCCGTGCAGTTCCGCCTCGAACAGCTTGTCCACCGACGGCTCGACCCCGGGGGCCGAGGAGACCTTGACCGGCAGCGGATGGGCGGCGGTCATGGCGGCGCCGAAACCCGGCGGGATGCGCACCAGGAACTGCTCGCGATCGCCCTGCACCTGCTGCAGCAGTTCCCCGGGTGTCGCGGAGGAGGCGACGCGCATGAACTGCTGCGACTCGCCGAGCCGCTCCACCAGGGCCTGACTCACCGGGCTGCCGTCACCGTCCACCAGGTAATAACCGAAACTCGCGCCCCGATGCAGGGCGTAGGCGTTCTGCAGCACCATCGACATCACCAGGATGAACACCGCCGGCATCACGAACAGCAGCATCAGTGCATGCCAGTCGCGGCGCAGCAGCAGCAGTTCCTTGCGGATGAGGGCGATGAGGCGCATGGTCAATCCCGCAGCTGGCGGCCGGTGAGGTGGAGGAACAGCTCTTCGAGGTCGCCGTAACCGTACTTGATGCGGCTGACGCCGAGCTTCTGGGCGTCGAGCAGGGCCATCACACGCTTCACGCCCTCGGCGTCGCAGTCCTCCATGCGCAGTTCGTTGCCCGCGATCCCGAGCCCGGTGACCGCGCCGAGCGCGCGCTGCTGCTCCGCCGTCGGCACCGAACGCAGGCTCACCGTCAGCCGCTGCCGCTCGGCGTCGTCGAGCAGCTGCGAGAGCGTGCCGCAGGCGAGCAGCCGCCCCTGGTCCAGCACGCCGATCTCGTTGCACAGCATCTCCACCTCTTCCATGTAGTGCGAGGTGTAGAGCACCGTGGTGCCGGCGGCGTTGATGCGCTTGATGGCATCGAGGATGAAGCGCCGCGACTGGGGGTCCATGCCCACCGTGGGCTCATCGAGGAACAGCAGGCGCGGGCGGTTCAGGAGGCCGATGGCGAGATTGAGGCGGCGCTTCAGTCCGCCGGAGAGATGCTCGGCGCGCACCGCCGTGAAGCCCTCGAGCCCGTTCACGGCGATGGACTCGTCGATGCGGGCACGCCGGTCGGACGGCGGGATGGCGAGAGCGCCGGCGAAGAACCTCAGGTTCTCGAGCACGCTGAGGCGCGGGTAGAAAGCATGGTCCTGGGGCACGAGCGCACTGAAGGCCTGGATCGCGCGCACGCCGGCGGGCAGGGGATGGCCGTCCACGCGGACCTGGCCTGCCGCCCCCGCCAGCAGGCCGGTGAGGATCGAGATGAGGGTGGTCTTGCCCGAGCCGTTCGGCCCCAATAACCCGAATAGACTGCCGGCTCGGACCTGGAGGGACACTCCCTGGATGGCGTCGCGCTCCGCTCGCGGGTAGCGGAAACTCAGGCCCTCGATCTGGATCACGCTCTGCCGCTCCCTATCACGTCCTTCCTTCGCGCGGACGGACCGCGTTATCGCTCCGATAAATGTAACATGATTCCTCCGGCGGGCGATAAACAGACGCGACGAGGTCAGGCGTGCAGACCGCGGTTCACATCATGCTCATGGAGCTCGTGCCCGGCGCTCACGCAGAACGGGAACGTGAGCTGTTGCCGCGCTTGCACGCGGAAGAACGGGCCCGCTACGGTGCGTTCACGGGCGAGCGGCGCCGCGAACTCTGGTTGGCGGGACGCGCCTTGCTGCTCGCCGGCCTGGCGCGAGTCGTGAACGACGTCGCGCCGCAGTCGCTGCGCACCGCGGAGTCGGGCGGTGTGCGCTACGGCGAGGGCGGGCCCTGCCTGAGCCTGAGCCACAGCCGCGAGCTCGTGGCGATCGCGCTCGCGGATGCACCCGTGGGCGTCGATCTGGAGTGGCCTGCGCCGCGCAGCCTCGTCGCCCAGGCGGGCCGGGTCTTCTCCGCGGCGGAAGCACGCGCGCTGGGCGCGCTGAGCGCAGACGAGCGTCGCGAGGCGTTCTATATCCTCTGGACGCTGAAGGAAGCCGCCTGCAAGGCCGCCGGCCTCTCCCTCTGGGAGGGCCTGCACGGGGTGAGCTTCGATCTCGAGGCCCGCCGCGGTACGCCGCAGCCCCCATTCCCGGCGGGCGACTGGAGTTTCGCACACGCGCGCCTTGAGCCCGGCTGGCGGCTGGCGGTGTCCTTGCGTGGCCGGATGGAGGCCGCCCCGACGGAGTGCTGGCGTCTCGCGGCACCCGGACGCTGGCAGCGGCAGTTGTTCCAAGAGGCCATTCTCATCCGCGCAGGATGAGCTCGCGCCAGGGGAATCTCTGCGAGCGGGCGGCGGAGATCGGCGCGCGCTCTTGCCAGTACGGCTGGAAGCGTTACCATAGCGTCTGGGAGTTGTCCGGATTGGGGTCTCTCGGGGCCGGGGGAAGTCCGGCCATACCGCTCCCGGCCACAACAGAATTCATCTAAAGAGAAGTCTCCATGCCCAAGCAAGACGTCTATCAGATCCTCAAGAACACCCTGGTAGAACAATTCGAGCTGGATCCCGCCAAGATCACCCCCGAGGCGCGCTTGCTCGAAGACCTGGATCTGGACAGCATCGACGCCGTGGATATGCTCATCAAGCTGCAGGAACTCACTGGCCGCAAGGTGAGCCCGGAGGATTTCAAGGGTGTGCGCACCGTGGGGGATGTGCAGCGCGTCATCGAGAAGCTCCTGGAGACGGCCCCGGCCTGACCCGCGGCGGCCGGCCCGTCGCTGGCGCCTCGTCCCGTCATCGCTAGATAACGATATAGTCTTGGTGAGGTCCGGCAGCGCGGCCACGGCCCGCTATGCCGATGGAGGTAGTCTGTGTTTCGACGCGTAGTGGTGACCGGTATGGGCGGGATCACCGCCCTGGGGCACGACTGGAACGCCATCGGCACCCAGCTGCGCGCGCGCCAGTCCGGCGTGAAGTTCATGGAGGAGTGGGCGAACTACCAGGCGCTCAACACCAAGCTGGCCGCGCCCGTACAGCCCTACACGCTGCCGCCGCAGTACAACCGCAAGTCCACCCGGAGCATGGGGCCGGTGGCGGTCATGTCGACCCGCGCCACCGAACTCGCGCTGGACGATGCCGGCCTCTCGAAGGATCCGATCCTCACCTCCGGCCTGACCGGCATCGCCTACGGCGCCTGCGCCGGCAGCGCGGAATCCACCGCGGCCTTCGGGCGCATGGCGTCCACCGGCACCCTGCAGGGGGTGACGTCCAACACCTACGTGCAGATGATGAGCCACACCGGCGCCGTGAACATCAGTCTGTTCCTCGGCATCACCGGGCGCGTCATCCCCTCGAGCAGCGCGTGCACGTCCGGCAGTCAGGCCATCGGCTTCGCCTACGAGACCATCAAGTACGGCAAGCAGAAGGTGATGATCGCCGGGGGCGCGGAGGAGTTGAGCCTCGGACCCACCGCGGTATTCGATACCCTGTTCGCCACCAGCACGCGCAACAGCGCGCCCCACACCACACCTCGGCCCTTCGACCGCAACCGCGATGGCCTGGTGGTGGGGGAGGGCGCCTGCACCTTGATCCTCGAGGACTTGGAGTTCGCGCGGCAACGCGGCGCACGCATCTACGCCGAGGTGGTGGGCTTCGGCACCAACGCCGACGGCGCTCACATCACCCAGCCGCAGGTGGAGACCATGGCCATCGTCATGCAGCTGGCATTGGAGGACGCGGGCTTGAAGCCCGAGGCCATCGGCTACGTGAATGCCCACGGCACCGCCACCGACCGGGGCGACGTGGCCGAATCCATCGCGACCCAGAACGTCTTCGGCAAGCGCATCCCCATCAGCTCCCTCAAGAGCTACTTCGGCCATACGCTCGGGGCCTGCGGCTCGCTCGAAGCCTGGCTCAGCATCGAGATGATGCGTGAGGATTGGTTCTCGCCCACCCTCAACCTCGACAACCTCGATCCGGCCTGCGCCGAACTCGACTACCTGACCGGCGAAGGCCGCAAGCTCCAGGTGGATCACATCATCTCCAACAACTTCGCCTTCGGCGGGATCAATACCAGCCTGATCTTCCGGCGCTGGGACTCCGCCTGAACCACGGCTGCCGCACGTCCACCGCTGCGCGCGGGCTGTCCCTATGCGCGGCACTCCTGTCCCTCGCCGGCCCGCTGGTCGCTGGCGCAGCCGATCCCGAGCCCCGGCCGAGCCTGGAACTCGGCGTCGGTGTCGGCGCCCTGCGCTTCCCGGATTATCCCGGCGCGGAGGAGCAGCGCACACTCGCGCTGCCTTTTCCCTATTTCGTGTTCCACAGCAAGTACCTGGACGTGAACCGCGACCGGGTGCGCGGCAAGCTCCTGGCCGGCGACCGTCTCTCCCTGGACGTGGATTTCGGGGGCTCGGTGGCGGTGGACTCCTCCCGCGACCGGGAGCGTACCGGGATGCCCGATCTCGACTGGATCGGGGAGGTGGGTCCTGCGCTCCGTTACCGGATGTGGGAGAGCGACGGGGGCGATACCCGCCTCGAGGGCGTGCTGCCGGTGCGCAAGGCCGTGAGCGTCCAGGCGCTCGAGTTCCACGACCGGGGCTGGACGTTCGCACCGCGCGTCGAGATCGGGCACCGGATAGGCAGCGACGGCCGCTACCTGGGCGTCGACGCGGGCCTCTCGGTGCTGCGCGCCGACCAGAAATACTACGACTACATCTACGGCGTGGCACCGCAATACGCCACCGCGACGCGCCCCGCCTACACGCCCGACGCCGGCTACGGCGGCTATACCCTTTCCCTCGGCCTGAGCCTGCGCCGCGACGAGGTG
>DATIEQ010000305.1:0-3253 GCA_035455665.1 Gammaproteobacteria bacterium
TTCGTGTTGGTGTTCACGATCTGGTTGACGTTGCCAGCCACCACCGTTATCAAGCTGCAGTAAGCCTGCACATTGCCGAAGTAGCAGCCGTTCAGGATGTTCTGTGGTCCCAGGGTCGCTACGGTGTTCACCAGACTGATATCGTAGTAATCAACGCTAAGGTCATAGCCGGGCGCCCAATCGGGGTTGTACACGAAACCCGCAGTCTTGGAGATGGACTTCTCCGGGGTGAGGCTTGCATTACCGCCGCCGACGGTGTTGATCTGGCCATTGGCTTGTTTGGCGACGACCGGGTGGCCATTAGCAGCACAACCCGGGGGATTGGCGTTGCCGATGGTGCAGGGGTCTGTGACTGCCGGGAAGTTGTTGCCAGTGCCAAGATAGAACTCGCTGATGCTGGGCACCCTGAACCCCTGAGACCAGCTGCCGCGCAACAGCAGGTCGTCATTGGCCTGCCAGCGCAGAGCCGCCCGCGCCGTGGAGGCATGGTCTGCGCCCGGCACGAACCGTTGGCCCGGCCCGATGCCGCCCCACTTGAACTGCGAGAAGCGGTCAGCCACGTCCAAGCTCACGTCCTTCATGAATGGCGCATCCGTCACCAGCGGGATATTGAACTCGAAATACTCGGCATCCGTGGCAACCCGGCCGTCGGTCGGCTTGGCGGCGTTGCCGGTGGTGGCGCCTAGAGCCACGAGCGCGTCCGAATGGAAGAACCCATTCTGCTCTAGGTACTCGTAACCGAGCGCCAGACCCACGGGGCCCGCCGGCAAATCGAACAGGTCGCCTGCGATGTTGGCGGTATAGTCACGCTCGTCTAAGCGCGACATGTTGTGGGCCTCGAAACCAATAAACGCCGCCTGGGCCGGGGTGATGGTCCCGCCCGCCGCGCCGTTACCGCCTACCAGGTTGAGCGGCACGCAGCCAGCCGTTGTCGGGCAGGCGTTGCTCAGCGCCGTCTGGATCGAGGCAGTATCGAAATCACCAGTCAGCGACTGGTTGAACAGGTTACTGCTGTAGGAGCCGCTCAGATCCCAGTCCCACTCGTTACCAAGCATGTTGAAGTAACCCTTGAAGCCACCCACCCAATGATAGGTGTCGAGGTTCTCGTCTGCGACGCGGTCACCAGCTTCAAGAGGGCGGCGACGCATTGATACCAATTCCACACCCGTAGTCATGCAACTTGAGGAGCCATAGAGAGCGCACCAGGATGCAAAGTTCGGATCGGGCACCTGGCCGCCGTTGATCGGATCCTTTGGATCCACTGGATCGGTCTTAGGATAGGGCACCAAGTCGACTCCGAACGGGTTGAAGGGGTTGTCCCTGCCCACGCCGATGTTCACTCCCTGGTTCGTCTCCCCCTGGGCTTGCTCGCCCAAGAACAGCGGTTCAGGAGCCAGTTGCTGCACCGAGCGGCGGTTGTTGAACAGTACCTCGGTCGTGAAGGTAAGGTTGTCGGCAATGTCGTAATGACCCTGCACGTACACGCCTGTCCGCTCGGTCGGCGCCAGCAGGTAGTTCAGCGGAGCGTAGTTGAAAGCGTCAGTACCGAAACTGAAATCCTTCCACACGCCAGCGCCAGTACCTGGTGTAGGGGTCGTCCCCGGATTCGTCAAGGTGATATCGCATTTTGTCAGCGGACCGGGGCCCCCAGGAACGCTCGAAGAGTAAAACGGTTTGAGGGTTACGCCCGTGGGGCAGATGTTAGGCGCGCCGCCGGCGAAATCACCCAGGGACTGGTTCAGGATGAACCGGCCGCCGGGAATGGCGCTGCTGCCACCCCCCACGCCGTAGATCGCCTCTTTCGAGATGGTACGCTCGCCGGCGAAGATGCCCGCCTCGTTGGTGTAGGAGACGTTCATCAAGACGCCTGCCTTATCACCGCTCGAGCCGATGGTGAAATCATAGCTCTGCTTCTTGCCGTCGGAGTGCCCGTTGCCGTGGTACAAGCCCATGTAGGCGTTGGCCTCAGCGCCGTTGTAGTTCTTCACCGTGATAACGTTGATCACGCCGGCGATCGCGTCCGAGCCATAGATAGCCGAGGCGCCATCCTGCAGGATCTCGATGTGATCGATGACAGCTGAGGGGATGGAGAAGAAGTCCACTACGTTATTGATCCCGGGCACCCAACGACGGCCGTTCACCAACACAAGCACGCGCTGGGGTCCGAGGTTGCGCAGATCGACATCTTCTTCGCCGTCGTTGCCGTTGTTCACCTGGCTGTTCAGGGCTGAGCCCGCGGAAGTCAGGTTCTGCAGCACGTCGCCTATGCTGGCGAATCCGGACTGCTTGATCTGTTGCGCCGACACGATGGTGACCGGTTGCGCGGTCTCGACCGTCGTGCGTTTGATACGCGTGCCGGTCACTTCGATCTTGCCGAGCTGAGCTGTGCTGCTCGCGTTCGCGTTCTGGTCCGCGTCAGCGGCGAAGGCGGATGGTGCTGCTACCGCTGTTACTGCCCCGGCAACCAGAGCATAGCGGACCGCGTCTCTTACTGCGCATTTCGTGGTAGACATGAATCTCTCCTGACGGTTGGTTGGTTCCGTATGTCCGGTTGCTCGTGCAAAACTACGGACTGGACGCCTTGATCGAAACTCGCTGAAGGTGCGTATGCAGTCCGGCATATCGCGTGTTGTCGGATTGCAACATACGTTTACGCTCGAGCGGGATTCTCTGACAGAATTCCGGCGGCAACCAGAGCACAGGGGCGTCTCGAGGTGATGCTCGTGGACGATTTGCGGTCGTTCGTGGGAGCTATAACGGGTCAGATTTGAAACATGCGGTAGTTCGACGCCGATTTGCACCGGCGCATGTCATACATGGCACGCCCTGAGCGTGCTTCGATGGATGTGTTGCATCTTCGCAATGGGCTTGAGGAGCGTATTCGGGGCTTATCCGTTTCAACGCAGAGCGGACATGTGGCGGATTTCCTTCACGTCCGAAAATAGCCGGAATGGGCGTGGCGCATGTGCAAACTTATCGGTGCGCCGGTGAATTCCGGTGGAAAGATGCGATATCCATGGGCGGGCAGGCCCTATTGGTTGGATTTCGGATGCAAAGGCCATTTTGGAAATGATTCAGGCAAATTTCAGAACATTGTCAATGTGACGGGTGTCCTGGGGGCTATACCTGTAACGTGCTCCCGAAAGGGCAGCAGGCGGAGGCGAAATCACCATGCAAGTGCATGACATGATAAGAGTGTTGATCGCCAATGAAGACGCGGCCGTGCGGTTCGCCTTCCGTGCGCACCTTGAAG
>DATIEQ010000306.1:0-2363 GCA_035455665.1 Gammaproteobacteria bacterium
ACGGGCTACGGCGCCAAGACCCTGCCGGGCGTGCGCGAGGCCATCGACCAGCAGCAATGGGATACGGCGGGCGAGTACGTCGGCATCGTCGCCGGCGTGCTCAACCGCTACAGCACGGAGCTGGACAAGGCGACGGCTCTATTGAAGTAAGAGTTAGCGGTTTAAAAACGGCTCAAAACGCCGCGCGCGAAGACGCAAAGACATAGAGGAGCTCGTCATGGCTAACACCTATGTCCACGGCTACGGCACGCGGGAGTACCTGCGGCTGCAGGACCAGGCCTCGACGCTGGTGGAGCTCCTGCACACGGATACCGTCTATCCGGAAGGCAGCAGCGTCCTGGAGGCGGGCTGCGGGGTCGGCGCGCAGACGGTGATCCTCGCCTCACGCAGCCCCAAGGCGCGCATCACCTCCATCGACCTGTCCGCCGCATCGCTCGCGGAGGCCGGGAAGGCGGTCCGGGCCGCGGGCCTCGACAACGTCACCTTGCAACAGGCGGATATCTTCCATCTGCCCTTCGCGCCGGCGTCGTTCGACCACGTGTTCCTGTGCTTCGTGCTCGAACACCTGGCGGAACCCGTCGCGGCGCTGCGGGCGCTGAAACACGTCCTCAAGCCCGGCGGCACCCTCACGGTGATCGAGGGCGACCACGGTTCCACCTTCTTCCACCCGGACAGCGAGTTCGCGCGCCGCGCGGTCCATTGCCAGGTGGAGCTGCAGGCGAGTGCGGGCGGCAACGCGCTGATCGGCCGCGCGCTCTACCCGCTGTTGAGCGAAGCCGGGTTCGGCGCGGTGCGCGTCTCGCCGCGCCTGGTGTACGTGGACTCCAGCAAACCCGCGATGGTGGAGGGCTTCACCCGCAACACCTTCACCGCGATGATCGAGGGTATCCGCCACGCCTCCTTGGAAGCGGGCATCATCAGCGCGGCGGATTTCGACCGGGGCATCCGCGACCTGTACCGTACCGCGGACGACGACGGCGTCTTCTGCTACACCTTCTTCAAGTCGGTGGCGGTCAACCTGCCCGACGCCTGACATCCCGGCCCGGCGAGATCACGGTGCGGCGATCGCCTCCACCTGGATGCGCAGCGTCACTTCCATGTGGAAACCCCAGTCCTTGCCTGAAGCCATGCCGAAGTCCTCGCGGTTGATGACCGCGTAGGCGTCCGCACCGCACCACTCGCGCTTGAGGAGCGGGTGCGGCACGCACTTGAAGGAGAGCACCTTGAGGTCCACCGGCCGGGTGACGCCGTGCAGGGTCAACGTGCCTTTCACGACGGTGGGTGCGCCGGCCACGAAAACGCCGAGCGTGCCCCGGTACCGGGCCGTGGGATATTTCGCCGCGTCGAAGTAATCGGGACCCGCCAGCACCTCGTCCACCTTGTCCTGGCCCACGGTGGCGCTCTTCATATCCACCATGATGTCCACCGTGCCGGTGCCGGCGGCCTTGTCCATGACGATGCTGCCGCTCGTCTTCTTGAAGAGGCCGCGCCACACCGACAGGCCGCCGAAGTGATCCGCCTCGAAACTCGGATGGGTGTGGTCGGCGTCCACGTCGTAGGTGACAGGAGCGGCCACGGCCGCCGTCAAGGTGAACAGGAACAGGAACAGGATCGGCGCCAGAGCGGTCTTCATGACGAGCCTCCTTCAGAGTTGCGGCAGCAGGGTCGCGAGCTTCGTGAGGCTCTGGCTCCAGCCCATCTCCATGCCCTGCAGGTACTGGATGGCCACCGGCTTGACTGCCGTGCCGCGGGTGCGCAGGGTGAGCTTGGTCTTCCCGCCCTGCTCCGCGAAGGTGACGGTGGTCAAGCCTTCGATGATGGGCCGATCCTCCGCGTCCACGGCGATGTTGGTGAACACCAGCCGCTCGGGCCGGACCACCTCCTGGAACACGCCGCGCATGGGGTAGTCGTTGCCGTCCGGCGCACGCATGACGATGCGGAGCTCACCGCCCACGCGGGCGTCCACTTCGCAGACCGGGTTGGTGAAGTGCTCCGGTCCCCACCAGCGGGCCAGCTGCGCGGGGTCCGTCCAGGCCCGGAACACGAGCTCCCGCGGTGCGTCGTAGACACGGACGAGCTCGATCTCGCGCTCGGAATCTCCGGGGGTGTATCTCGGTACGGCGCTCATGGGTTTCATCCTCTCTTGAGGGTCTTGAGGTAGGCCTCGAGCAGCTCCAGCGTGCCGCCCCAGCCCTGCTCCATGGAGGCCTTGCCCTCCACGAAGGTCTTGCGCTCGATCTCGGTGGACTTGTGGGGCAACCAACGCAGGGTGAGCCGCGTCTTGTTGCCTTGGGCCTCGAACGTGGTGGTGGACAGCGTCTCCCTCGGCCAGGTGGGATTGCCCGGGTGCACGGTGACACCGC
>DATIEQ010000307.1:0-6430 GCA_035455665.1 Gammaproteobacteria bacterium
CCGGACTCGCCTCCGCCGAATCAAGCACGGACGTGCTTGATTCGCGCGCGGTGCGTCCCTGCACCGCAACCACTCCGTTCGGGCCGTATAGGAAGTCATGTGTCCGATCTCAACGAGCAACAGAAGAAATTCCTGCGCGGCCTCGCCCATCCCAAGGAACCGGTAGCGCGCACCGGCCAGGCCGGGCTGACCGAGAGCCTGCTCACCGAGATCGCCGCCCAGCTCCTGGCCCACGAGCTCATCAAGCTCAAGGTCAGCGCCCCGGACCGGGAGGCCCGCGATGCCCTGATCAGCGAAGTCTGCGCCAAGACCGGCGCGACGCTGGTGCAGCGCATCGGGAATGTGGCGATTCTTTATAAGAGACATCCGACGAAACCGAAAATAGAGTTGCCAAAGTAGTACGCCCAGCACCTCGGTACATGGATGTACCGACGCGAAGCGGAGAAAACCGGAAGCTATGCTTTCGGTTTTCGAGGAGCAGTCGGGCAGGGTGAGGTCATATTGGAATGCCTGCGGCATTCCAATATGACCGAACGGGCGGGCAGGATGCCCGCACCGGCCCGCGAGCGGAGCCGGATGCGCAGCGCAGCGGCCGGTCTGCCTCATGCGCGAAGCGCTACTCGTAGCGCACCTCGACGATCTCGTACTGCTTCTTGCCGGCGGGCGTCGTGATCGTGACCTCGTCCCCTTCCTGCTTGCCGATGAGGCCGCGGGCGATGGGCGAGTTGATGGAGATGCGTCCCGCCTTGATGTCGGCTTCGTCCTCGCCGACGATCTGGTAGGTCACCTCCTTGTCGGCGTCCTCCTGGGACAGGACCACCGTCGCGCCGAAGATGACCTTGCCGTTGGCGCTCATGTGCGTGACGTCGATGACCTCGGCGTTCGAGAGCTTCGCCTCGATCTCCTGGATGCGTCCCTCGATGAACCCCTGCTGCTCGCGGGCCGCGTGGTATTCCGCGTTCTCCTTGAGGTCGCCGTGGGCGCGCGCTTCGGCGATGGCCTGGATCACCTTCGGGCGGTCCACGCCCTTCAAGCGCTTCAGCTCCTCGCGCAGGCGCTCGGCGCCGCGCACCGTCAGGGGAACCTTGCTCATGCCACCCACTCCCGGTGGAGATCCTGCAGTTTGTTCACGTCCGCCAGGTCGATGTGATCCAGGGCGATGACCGTGGCATTGGCGGCGGCGATGGTCGTGTAATAGGTCACCTTGTGGGAGACCGCCTCGCGCCGGATGGAGAACGACTCCATGACCGCCTGCTTGCCTTCGGTAGTGTTGACGATGAGGCTCAACTCGTCGTTCTTGATCAGGTCCACCACGTGGGGCCGGCCCTCACGCACCTTGTTCACGCCCGCACACTCCACCCCGGCCTGGCGGATCGCCGCAGCCGTGCCGTGGGTCGCCACCAGGGTGAACCCGCGCTCGACCAGCGCCCGGGCGAGCCCCACCGCCGCCGGTTTGTCCTGTTCCCGGACCGAGATCAATGCCTTGCCTCCCCGGGGGATGATGATACCCGCCGCGAACTGCGCCTTGGCATAGGCCTCGCCGAACGTGAGGCCGGCGCCCATGACCTCGCCGGTGGAGCGCATCTCGGGCCCCAGGATGGGGTCCACGCCCCGGAACTTGATGAACGGGAAGACCGGGGCCTTGACGGCGAAATAACGCGGCACCGGCACGCTATGGATGCCCTGGGCTTTGAAGCTGCGACCAGCCATGCAGCGGGCCGCCACCTTGGCGAGCGGCACCCCCACCGCCTTGGAGACGAAGGGCGCGGTGCGGGAGGCCCGTGGGTTCACCTCCAATATATAGATGCGGTCCTTCTGGATGGCGAACTGGATGTTCATGAGGCCCACCACTTTGAGGGCCTTGGCGAGTATCCCCACCTGCTCGCTGATGCGCTTCTGCACGTCCGGGGTGAGGCTGTTGGGCGGGAGTGAGCAGCTGGAGTCCCCGGAGTGCACACCGGCCTGCTCCACGTGTTCCATGATCCCGCCGATGAGCACCTGCTCGCCATCGTAGAGCGCGTCCACGTCCACTTCCGTGGCGTCCTCCAGGAAACGATCCATGAGCACCGGCGAGTCGTTGGACACCTTGACGGCGTTCTTGATGTAGCCCTTGAGGTCATCCTCGCTGAAGACCACTTCCATGGCGCGGCCGCCGAGCACGTAGGATGGCCGCACCATCAGCGGGTAGCCCACCTGGCGAGCGAGTTCCACCGCCTCGTGCTCGTTGCGGGCGCTACGGGCGGGGGGCTGCAGCAGCCCCAGGCGGTCCACCAACTTGGAGAAGCGTTCCCGGTCCTCGGCGAGGTCGATGGAATCCGGCGAGGTGCCGATGATGGGCGCGCCCGCCGCTTCCAGGGCCCGGGCCAGTTTCAAGGGCGTCTGGCCGCCGAACTGCACGATGACGCCCTTCGGCTTCTCCTTGTCGATGATCTCCATCACGTCCTCGAAGGTGAGCGGCTCGAAGTACAGCCGGTCGGAGGTGTCGTAGTCCGTCGACACGGTCTCCGGGTTGCAGTTCACCATGATGGTCTCGAAACCATCCTGCTTGAGGGCCAAGGCGGCATGCACGCAGCAGTAATCGAACTCGATGCCCTGGCCGATGCGGTTCGGCCCGCCGCCGAGCACCATGATCTTGTCGCGGCCGCTCGGCTCCGCCTCGCACTCCTCCTCGTAGGTGGAATAGAGGTAGGCGGTCGTGGCGGCGAATTCCGCAGCACAGGAATCCACCCGTTTGTAGACCGGACGCACGCCGAGCTTCACGCGTAGCGCCCGGATCTCAGATTCCTTCAGCTTCACGAGGTGTGCGAGGCGGCTATCGGAGAACCCCTTGCGCTTCAGATGCAGGAGGCGCGCCTTGTCGAGCTTCTTCATGCCCTCGGCGGCGACGCGCGTCTCCTCCCTGATCAGGTCCTCGATCTGTACCAGGAACCAGGGGTCGATATGGCTTAAGGAAGCGATGTCCGCCGACGACAGGCCGGCGCGGAAAGCGTCGGCCACGTACCACAGCCGCTCGGGGCCAGGCGCTCGCAGCTCATGGCGCAGCATGTCCATCGCGCCCGCGGCGGCGAAATCCGCGATCTTCTCGTTCAAGCCGTCATTGCCGGTCTCGAGGCCGCGCAGCGCCTTCTGCAGGGACTCCTGGAAGGTCCGGCCCATGGCCATGACCTCGCCCACGGATTTCATCTGCGTGGTGAGGCGCGGCTCCGCCTGGGGGAACTTCTCGAAGGCGAAACGCGGCAGCTTGGTGACCACGTAGTCGATGCTGGGCTCGAAGGACGCCGGAGTGGCGCCGCCGGTGATCTCGTTCTTGAGCTCATCGAGCGTGTAGCCTATGGCGAGCTTAGCCGCGACCTTGGCGATGGGGAAGCCCGTCGCTTTCGAGGCCAGCGCCGAGGAGCGGGACACGCGCGGGTTCATCTCGATGACCACCATGCGCCCGTCCTTGGGGTTGATGGCGAACTGCACGTTGGATCCGCCGGTCTCCACCCCCACCTTGCGCAACACCGCGATGGAGGCATCGCGCATGATCTGGTATTCCTTGTCGGTGAGCGTCTGCGCGGGCGCCACGGTGATGGAGTCGCCGGTGTGTACGCCCATCGGGTCGACGTTCTCGATGGAGCAGATGATGATGCAGTTGTCCTTCTTGTCCCGCACCACCTCCATCTCGAACTCCTTCCAACCCAGCACCGATTCCTCGATGAGGAGCTCGTTGGTGGGCGAGAGGTCGAGGCCGAGCTCGCAGATCTCCAGGAACTCGTCGCGGTTGTAAGCGATGCCGCCGCCGGAGCCGCCGAGGGTGAAGGACGGGCGGATGATGGTGGGGAAGCCGATCTCCGCCTGCACCGCGAGCGCCTCCTCCAGGCTATGGGCGAGACCCGCGCGCGGGGTCACCAGGCCGATGTCCTGCATGGCGCGACGGAACTGGTCCCGGTCCTCGGCCATGTCGATGGCCTCGCGGGAGGCGCCGATCATCTCGACGCCATGCTTCTGCAGCACCCCTTCGCGCACGAGATCCAGAGCGCAGTTGAGCGCCGTCTGCCCGCCCATGGTGGGCAGCAGGGCATCGGGCTTCTCCTTCTCGATGATGCGGGCCACGGCGGTCCAATGGACCGGCTCTATATAGATGGCATCCGCCATCTCGGGATCGGTCATGATGGTGGCTGGGTTCGAGTTCACCAGGATGACCCGGTAACCCTCTTGGCGGAGCGCCTTGCAGGCCTGGGCGCCCGAGTAATCGAACTCGCAGGCCTGGCCGATGACGATGGGACCGGCGCCGATGATGAGGATGCTCTTGATGTCCGTGCGCTTGGGCATATCAGCGTTCCCGTGGCGCGCCCATCGAGCGCGCGTCCTTGCCAATGCGGTACGCCCTGCCGGACGCCGCGTCGTTGATGTTGCCGTGCATGCTCAGCTGACCGCGGCTAGCTTGGAGTGACCGCGACGCGCCTCCATGGCGCGCACAAAACGTTCGAACAGGGGTCTCACATCGTGGGGCCCGGGGCTCGCTTCCGGATGGCCCTGGAAGCTGAAGGCTTCGCAGTCGGTGCGCTCCATGCCCTGCAGCGTACCGTCGAAGAGCGAGCGGTGGGTGGCGCGCAGGTTCGCGGGCAGGCTCGCCTCGTCCACCGCGAAGCCGTGGTTCTGGCTGGAGATCATCACCCGGCCGCTATCCAGGTCGATGACCGGGTGGTTGGCGCCGTGGTGGCCGAACTTCATCTTGACCGTCTGCGCGCCGCTCGCGAGCCCGAGGAGCTGATGGCCGAGGCAGATGCCGAAGACCGGCAGGCCGCTCGCCAGGAACTCGCGGATGGCAGCGATGGCGTAGTCGCAGGGCTCCGGGTCGCCGGGACCGTTCGACAAGAACAGCCCGTCGGGCTTGAAGGCCAGCGCCTCGCGTGCCGGCATCATCGCCGGCACTACGGTAACGCGGCAGCCATGGTCCGTCAGGATGCGCAGGATGTTGCGCTTGATGCCGTAATCGTAGGCGACCACATGGAAGCGGCCGCCCTTGGTCATGGGATGCGAATCGGTCTCGAGCTGCCAGCTGCCCTCGTGCCACTCGTAAGGCTTCGCGACGCTCACCACTTTCGCAAGGTCCATACCCTTGAGCCCGGGGAAAGCACGGGCTTCCTTCAAGGCCGCCGCCTCGTCCACTTCCTCGCCCGCCAGGATGCAGCCGTTCTGCGCACCCTTGCTGCGCAAGAGACGCGTGAGTTTGCGGGTGTCGAGGCCGGCGATGGCCGTCACGTTCGAGCGCTTGAGGTAGTCGCTCAAGGATTCCCGTGAGCGCCAGTTGCTGAGCGCCAGGGGCAGGTCGCGGATGATGAGACCGGCGGCGAACACCTGCGGCGACTCGCCGTCCTGGGGATTGATCCCGGTGTTGCCGATGTGGGGATAGGTGAGCGTGATGAGCTGGCGGCAATAGGAAGGGTCCGTGAGGATCTCCTGGTAGCCGGTCATGGCGGTGTTGAACACCACCTCGCCGACCGTCTTGCCTGCCGCCCCAATGGAAATACCCCGGAATACCGTACCGTCCTCTAGTGCCAGGATGGCAGGATGATCCAAGGTCACCTCCAGGCTCTTGGCGGCATACGCTTGCCGCGCGGGGCTAACAAATCCGGAGAATTTTAACGGATGTGACGCGTCAGCGTCTACGGCAGAAGACTCTAGGCCAGCGGCCCCAGTACATCTGCCAAGCTGTAATTCCCGGCCGGCTTGGCGTGGACCCAAGCAGCGGCCTTGAGCGCGCCCTGGGCGAAACCCTGGCGGCTCCCGGCTTTATGGCTGAGTTCGAGCCGTTCCCCCTCGCCCGCGAAGAGCACCGTGTGCTCCCCCGCCAGGTCGCCGCCTCGCAACGAGGCAAAACCGATACGTCCCTCCTGACGCGGGCCCGGACCCCGTTCCTGGAGCGGTGTACCGCGCCCTTCGGAGACGGCTTCACCCAGGGCCAGGGCGGTGCCGGAAGGGGCGTCCTTCTTATGGCGGTGATGGGCCTCGAGTATCTCGATGTCGAATTCCGGTCCCAGGACCGCCGCGGCCTGCCGGGCCAATTGGGTGAGCAACGCCACCCCGAGACTCATGTTGGGGGCACATAACACCGGGATGGAGCGGGCCGCGGAATGGAGCTTCTCCTTGAGCGCAACATCCATGCCCGTGACGCCGCTCACCAAGGGCTTCTTGGCGGCCAGGCACAGCTCCAGCGCCGCGGCGGTGGCCGCCGGAACGGAAAAATCCAATAGCACGTCGGCGGCGGCGAGACCTGCCTTGAGGTCGGTGCTGAAACGCACGCCCTGGAATTCCTTGCCTGCCGCTTCACTGCCCGCCCGCACCACGGCGGCCGTGATCGTGACGCCCGATTGCGCCGCAGCCGCCTCGAGTACCGCGCGACCCATGCGGCCGCCGGCGCCGAGGAGCGCGATCTTCACGGGAG
>DATIEQ010000308.1:0-2115 GCA_035455665.1 Gammaproteobacteria bacterium
AAGAACACCCCTTTGCGGGTGGACTGGAAGGTCTTCACGTCCACCACCGGCACATGCCACTTGTCGAGCTCGATGCCTAAGCCGTCTTCGATCCAGGGGAAGGCGTTCTCCTGGCCGATGGCGAGGATCACGTCGTCCGCCGGCAGGAACTTCTCCTCCTTCACGCGGGACTTGAGCTTCCCGCCTTCGTCGTAATACTCCAGCACCTCGAAGTGCATGCCCTTGAGACGGCCGCCGTCGATGACGAAATCCTTGGGGCTGTAGCACTCGATGATGTCCACGCTCTCTTCCTTGGCGTCTTCCAGCTCCCAGTCCGACGCCTTGAGCATGGACATGGGCTTGCGGGCCATCACCTTCACGTCCTTGGCGCCGAGGCGCAGGGCCGTGCGGCAGCAGTCCATGGCGGTGTTGCCGGCGCCGACGATGATCACCTTCTCGCCGACCTTCTTGATGTGGTCGAAGGCCACGGACTCGAGCCAGTCGATGCCGATGTGCACGTGCTCCTGGTCGTCGTAGCGGCCCGGCACGTCCAGGTTCTTGCCCCGGGGCGCGCCGCTGCCCACGAACACGGCGTCGAAGCCCTGGCCGAGCAGCGCCTGCATGCTCTCGATGGGGCTGTTGAGCTTGAGCTCCACGCCCCGCTCCACGATCTGGCCGATCTCATCCGCGAGCACCTCGGGGGGCAGGCGGAAGGACGGGATGTTGGTGCGCATGAGCCCGCCGGGCTCGTGCTGCTTCTCGAAGATGACGATCTCGTAGCCGAGGGGCAGCAGGTCGTTGGCCACCGTGAGGGAGGCCGAGCCCGCGCCCACGCAGGCGATGCGCTTGCCGTTCTTCTGCTTGGGCGCCTGGGGCAGGAGCGCGCGCACGTCGTCGGCCAAGTCCGCCGCCATGCGTTTCAGGCGGCAGATAGCCACGGGCTTCTCGTCCACCCTGCCCCTGCGGCAGGCGGGCTCGCAGGGCCGGTCGCAGACGCGCCCCAGGATGCCCGGGAACACGTTGGACTCCCGGTTGAGCATGTAGGCGTCGGTGTGGCGCCCCTGGGCGATGAGCCGGATGTACTGGGGCACGTCGGTGTGGGCCGGACAGCCCCACTGGCAGTCCACCACCTTATGGAAGTAATCGGGATCGCCGACGTCCGTCGGCTTCACGGCTGCTCTCCCGCGGAGCGCGGGTCATGGATGCTCGAAGGCGGCATACGGGCATTAGCATACATCATCGCCGCCGGCCGCCAGCCGGGCTGCTCAGTGCTGCATCAGCCACAGGTCCGATTCGCTGCGGACGACGCCGGCGAACAGCAGGCGGCCGTCCGGGCCGAGGCTCAAGCCGGAGAAGTGATTCTCGATGGCTATCGGCGCGAAGCGCGGACCGGGCGGACCCGGCGCATAGCCATGGCTGGCCAGCCAGATCCGGCCGTGCGCGTCGTGCTGCACGTACCAGAGGCTGTCGGGTGCCGGATACCATGCCTCCGCCGGCTCGAGGTCCGGCACCACCCGCTCGGGGTCGCCGCCCCGCATCGCGCGCCAGATGCCCCGCTGGTCGATGCGCGTGAAATACACCGTGCCGTCCGGCGCCAGCTGGCTGTAGTAGCCGCCCTTGAAGGTCACCTGCTCCGCGCCACCGCCCGTGGCCGGCATGCGCCAGATCTCCCAGGCGCCGCTGCGCCGCGAGGAGAAATAGATCCAGCTGCCGTCCGGGGAGAAATGCGGGAAGCGGTCCTCGGCGGCATCCGTCGTCAGGCGCCGCGGCGCGCCACCGGCGGCGTCCACCGCGTAGAGGTCGAAGTTGCCGTCCACCGCCGGCGCGTCGAAGACCACCTGGCGCCCGTCCGGCGACCAGGCGGGATTGCCCACATAGGGACCGCTGAAGGCGGTGAGCTTCAGGCTGTTGCCGCCGTCGGAATCCGCGACCCAGATCTCGTTGAACCCCGTCCGGTCGGAGGCGAAGACGATGCGGCGCCCGTCGGGAGAGACCGCGGGACTCCAGTCGCGGCGGGTGGTGAACGTCAGCTGCTGCGGCTGCGCGCCGGGCGCGCGGGTGTCGAGGGAGTAGAGATCCACCTGGCCGTCCCATTCCTGATAGACCAGCCGCCGCCCGTCGCGGCTCATCGCCATG
>DATIEQ010000309.1:0-4434 GCA_035455665.1 Gammaproteobacteria bacterium
CTACTGCAAGTACCTGCTGCAGATCGGCATCGGGTTCAGCCAGGCCTATATGGAGCGGGCGCTCTACGGCCACCCCGCAATCGCCGCCCTCATCGTGCAGCTCTTCGAGGTGCGCCATGATCCGGCCGGCGCGTCCAAGCGCGACGCTCTCACCGATAAATTCTCGGCTGAGATCAACACCGCACTGGAACAAGTGTCGAGCCTGGACGAGGATCGCATCCTCAGGCTGTTCCTCAAGGTGGTGCTGGCGACGCTGCGCACCAACTATTTCCAGAAGGGCAAGGATGGCGCGCCGAAACCCTACGTCTCCTTCAAGTTCGACCCGGCGCAGCTCCCCGAACTGCCCCTGCCCCGCCCGCTGTTCGAGATCTGGGTCTACTCGACCCGCGTCGAGGGGGTGCACCTGCGCATGGGTAAGGTGGCGCGCGGTGGCCTGCGCTGGTCCGACCGGCGCGAGGATTTCCGTACCGAGATCCTCGGTTTGGTGAAAGCCCAGAACGTCAAGAACACGGTGATCGTGCCGGTAGGCGCCAAGGGCGGGTTCTACGTGAAGCGCCCGCCTCTGGCCGGCGACCGCGAAGCCGTCATGAAAGAAGGCGTCGCCTGCTACCAGACCTTCCTGCGCGGCCTCCTGGACATCACCGACAACATCGCCGGCACCCGTATCGTCGCGCCCAAGGACGTAGTGCGCCACGACCCGGACGACCCCTATCTCGTGGTGGCGGCGGACAAGGGCACGGCCACGTTCTCGGACATCGCCAACGGCGTGTCCGCGGAATACGGCTTCTGGCTGGGCGACGCCTTCGCCTCCGGCGGCTCCGTGGGCTACGACCACAAGAAGATGGGAATCACCGCCAAGGGCGGCTGGGAGTCGGTGAAACGCCACTTCCGCGAGCTCAACGTGGACATCCAGACCACCGACTTCAGCGTGGTGGGCGTCGGCGACATGTCGGGCGACGTGTTCGGCAACGGCATGCTGCTGTCGCGCCACATCCGGCTGCTGGCGGCCTTCGACCACCGCCACATCTTCATCGACCCGGCCCCGGACGCCGAGAAGAGTTTCAAGGAGCGGGAGCGCATGTTCGCCCTGCCGCGCTCCTCCTGGGCAGACTACAACCCGAAGCTGATCTCGGCGGGCGGTGGCATATACCCGCGTAGCGCCAAGAGCGTCTCCCTGAGCAAGGAAGCGGCCGAGGTGCTGGGCATCAAGGCGGGCGACTACGCGCCCGTTGACGTGATGCGCGCCGTGCTCAAGGCGCCGGTGGACCTGCTGTGGAACGGCGGCATCGGCACCTACGTGAAATCCGTCCGCGAGAGCAACCCCGAGGTGGGCGACCGCAACAACGACACGCTACGGGTCAACGGCGCCGAGCTGCGCTGCAAGGTGGTAGGCGAAGGCGGCAATCTGGGGTTCACCCAGCTGGGCCGCATCGAGTACGCCCTGGCCGGCGGCCGGCTGAACACCGACTTCATCGACAATTCCGCAGGCGTGGACTGCTCCGACCACGAGGTCAACATCAAGATCCTGCTCAACCAGGTGGCCGGCGAGAAGGAGCTCCCCGAGGCGGCGCGCAACAAGCTCCTGGCGGAGATGACCGACGAGGTGGGTACGCTCGTGCTCAGGGACAACTACATGCAGGCCCAAGCCATCTCCATCCTCGAGGCCCAGGCGGCGGGGCGCATCAACGAGCACGCCTACGTGATCCGCGCCCTGGAGCGGAACGGCGGCCTGAACCGGACCATCGAGTTCCTGCCGAGTGACGACGAACTCTCCGAACGCCACAAGGCGGGCCGGGGACTGACGCGCCCGGAACTCGCCGTGCTGCTCGCCTACAGCAAGATCTCCATCTACAACGCCCTGCTCGCGGGCGACGTGGCGGAAGATCCCTATCTCGCCAACGAGCTGGAGAACTACTTCCCCACGGCACTGCGCAAGCGCTACCGGGACCTCATGCCCAAGCACCGGCTGCGCCGCGAGATCGTCTGCACTGCGATCACCAACAGCCTGGTGAACCGCATGGGCTCCACCTTCGCGCACCGCATGCAGGAGGAGACCGGCGCCGACGCCTCCGCAGTCGCACGCGCCTATACCATCGCCCGCGAGAGCTATGGCATGGAGGATATCTGGTCCGGCATCGAAGCGCTCGACAACAGGGTGCCCGACCGCATCCAGGTCTCCATGGCGGTGCAGACCTCCCAGCTCCTGAAGCATGCGACCCGCTGGCTGCTCGACCACATGAGCGCGCGGCTCGACATCGCGGTCGCCGTCCCCCAGTACCAGCCCGCCGTGGCGGAGCTGGTGCAGCATATGTCCGGCGTGCTGAACGAGAGCCTGCTGGAAGTCTTCAACGGCAGCGTGCAGCAGTACACCGACGTGGGAGTGCCCGACGCATTGGCGCGGCGCATCGCCGCCATCCCGCCGTTGTATGCGGCCCTGGATCTGGCCGACGTGGCGCGCAGCGCCAAGCTGCCGGTGGAAGTGGTGGCGCGCGTGTACTTCCACATCGGCCGCGAACTGGAGCTCGATTGGCTCCGCGCACAGATCGAGAAGCTGTCGGTGGAGGGGCATTGGCAGGCGGTCGCCCGTGGCACCCTGCGGGACGACCTGTATGCCCAGCAGAGCGCGCTCACCGCCCAGGCGCTCGGCGGCGCCCGCGACGCACGCAGCGCCATGAAGCAGCTGGGCCAGTGGTTCGAAGCCAATGCAGCCCGGCTGCAACACGCGCAGCGCGTGCTCGGCGAGATGAAGTCCGCGGGCATCACCGACTTCCCCAGCCTGTCGGTGGCCTTGCAGGAGATCCGGCGGCTGGCGCGGCAACATTGAGTAGCGCCCCACGCCCGGCGCGAGTAACCTAAGAGCCCGAAACCCACCCGAGAGCAGGCATGAGCGCCGCCGCCGACACCGTCGCCAGTTACAAGCAGACCCTGCGCGAGTTGTCGGACCGCATCGTGGCCGCGCAGAGGCCCATCCGCATCCTCGACCACATCAAGTGGGAACCCTCCATCCAGGAGGAGTTCTTCCGAAACGGCGCTCGCGAGTTCCCCAAAGTGGACCGGGCATATTACGAAGCCCGACCGCTCGGCTTCGACCCCATGAAGAAGCGCCAGGAATTCCACGAGATCGAGCGGGACGTGACCCGCCTGCTCGGCCAGTTCAACTCCCTGGGCGGAATGATGCGGCGCATGTGCCGGGAGTACATCCAGGTGGTGCGCATGCTGGAAGGCCGCGGCACACCCGAGTTCGGCGTCATCTCGCAGGAGCTGTACGGTTCCGCCAGCGATGCCTTCCACGAGGGCGGCGCGACCTTGGCGGACCTCGGCAAGCTGCTGGGCGACGCTATCGCCAACATCGACCAGAGCGAGTACCTCAAGCCCGAAGAGAAGACCATCAGCGGCGAGCAGGCGGTCGTGATCCTGCAGGAGCGCCTCAACCACGCCTTCCGCGAATCCGAGGGCACCGTGCGGGTGCGCTTGTCCGACGGCATCCTCGCCGATGCCGCTGCCGGCGCCGATTACATCAAGCTGCGCAAGGAGGCGAAGTTCAACGACCGCGACCTCAGGGTACTTGAGGTACACGAGGGGTGGGTGCACCTCGGCACCACCATGAACGGCAGCCAACAACCCATCTGCACCTTCCTGAGCAAGGGCCCGCCTTCCTCCACCATCACCCAGGAGGGGCTCGCCATCCTCATGGAGATCATCACCTTCGTCTCCTACCCGCGCCGGCTGCACCGTCTCGCGAACCGCATACGTGCAGTGGACCAGGCAGAGAAGGGCGGCAACTTCCTGGATGTGTACCGGTTCTTCATGGAACAGGGGATCGGAGAGCAGGAGAGCTATTCCAACGCAGCCCGCATCTTCCGAGGCAGCACGCCCGACGGCGCACCCTTCACGAAAGACCTGTCCTATAACAAGGGTTTCATCATGATCTACAACTACATGCGCCTCGCTGTCCGCAAGGGCATGTTGAACCGTATCCCGCTCCTGTTCTGCGGCAAGACCACCTTGGAGGACGTCCGTACACTGGCGCAGTACGTGGAGGAAGGCATCGTCGCCCCACCCCGCTTCCTGCCGCCCCAGATCGCGGACCTGAACGGCATCACCGCCTGGATGTCCTATTCCAACTTCCTCAACCGCCTGGACCTCGGCCGTATACAGGACGACTACGCCTCGATCCTGTGAACGGCGGGTCCGGAGCCTCCCGACCCCGGCGCCTGCCGCGACCGAAGCCCTCGCCGGGACCATCCCAGGGACAACCCCCAGCCGGCTTCGCGCGTTACCTTACCTAGGGCGACCCCTCGGTGGGTTGGGGTCGGGGAAGGCCGTCAAGGCACTTGGTGGCCGGCCCGGCTCCCCCTACAATAGCGATTCCGGACTTCTCTTCTGAACCTGAGGATCCACATGAATACGATGCGCATCGCCGCCCTCTCCCTG
>DATIEQ010000310.1:0-6223 GCA_035455665.1 Gammaproteobacteria bacterium
CCCGGATGATTGGAGAATTCATGCGGAATCGGATCCTACTCGGCGCCATCCCGGCGCTCCTCGTCCTGCTGCTCGGCAGTTGCTACGGCGGCAGCAGTTCCGGGCTCAGCCTGTCCATCACAGACGCGCCAATCGACCAGGCTTCCAGGATCATCGTAGGCATCAGTTCCGTTAGCGTCACCGGGGACAACGTAAGGCCTGTGACACTCCCATTCGTCACCCCGATTAGCGCAAACGTCTACGAATTCCAGGGCGGCACGTCGTCACCCTTGTTCGTGCACCTGCCGATAGCTTCGGGGCATTACACGAACCTTAGGATAGGTTTCGCGGCTGACCCGATTTCGGTGTCATCCAGCATCTCACTACCGGACGGCATCCATGTGCTGTATATACCGGTCACGTCGCCGTCCTATGCCGACCTCCCCATCGACTTCACTATCGGCAGCGGTCAAACGATCAACCTCACGGTAGACTTCGACATGCGTAAGTCTGTGGTCCAGGACCCGAATGACAGTACCCGCTTTATCTTTATCCCGCAGCTCAGAGTGGTGCAAAACGAGTTTACCGGTACGCTCACGGGTAGTGTGGATCAATCGTTATTGAAAGGTGTGTGTACGCCGGCAGTCTATGTCTATTCCGGCCAAGTCTCCCCGACCGACGAGAATATCAATGCGCCAGCCGGCGAAGTCCAACCGATGGCCAGCAGCCTGGTGGGTCTCAACGCCACCACCGGCGCCTATAATTTCACGGTCGGCTTCCTGCCTGCCGGCGACTATACCGTCGCGTTCACCTGCAATGCGGATCAGGATGTGTCCAACCAGGACAACGGGCCTAGTGGCAGCAACACCGTGTTCTTCACCTCCATGACCACTGCCAGCGTGAGCGCCCAGCAGATCACCCAGGTCTCGTTACAGTAATCCGGGGGCGCGCCGGGGCGACCCCTGACGAAACGACGATCCCCTGTCTGTCCTGGGCGGGACCGTCAGGCTCCACCGCGACGGTCGTAACGGCCGAACAGGCGGTCGTACCCGAGCACGTAGACGAACTGCAGAACCGCGGCCAGGCAGAATGGCGTCACGAACAGTCCAGCGGCGATTAGCGGTCCCGCAATGCCCGGCCCAGCGGACTGGGGCACTTGAAAGGACGCGGCATTGATGCTCGCGGCGAGCCCGCGGCGTTCGTCACGCACCAGGGTGACGACCTGCGCCTGACGCGCTCCGACGGACGCCCCGCCGGAGGCGAGACGCAGCATGTAGACCAGCGCCGCCAGCCAGAACCAGGGCATGAACGGCAGCGCCAGGAGCAGCACCACACCGATGCCGCGGCTCCAGACCACGGCGCGCGAGAGACCATGGCGCATGGCCAACCGGCCCGTGTAGAGCGCCATGATGCCGGTAAGCGCGAACGTCGCCGCCATGACGGGTGCGATGCTGTCCGGGCCGGCATGGAATTTGAGCGCGAACCAATAGGCGATGAGCGGTCCGGTGAGCCCCATGGAGAGGCCGTTGAGCGCGTTCAGGCGCCCCAGCCTCCACAGCAGGTGATTCTCCCAGCGATGCAAGCGCGGCACATGGGCCTTGGGAAGGGTAGCGCCGCCACGGCCGCGTTCGCTCGCGGCCAGGAGCAGCGCCAGGTTCAAGAGCGCTCCGCCGATGACGATGAGGAACAGCAGCGCGTAGGCGCGTTGCGGCGGCAAGGTATCCGCCCATAGTCCCGGCAGTACGGCGGCGAGCGCACCGAGCGCCATGCCGAAGAAGCCGAGCGCGTTGTTGAGACTGTAGACCCAACCGCGATCTGCCGCTGGTATCGCCTCCGCGAGCCAAGCCTGCTCTGCGGGGGCGAAGGGACCAGCCGCGCCGTTGAGGCCCCGCCCGAACCCTCCGATGACGATGGACGAAGCCAACACCGCCGGCGAGGCGCTTATGAGAGGCGCAAGTCCGCAACACAAGGTCAGCACCTCGTTCCAGAGAAGGAACGGCTTGCGGCGCCAGCGGTCACTGAGGGTGCCGATGATGAGGCTCAACAGCGCGGCGCAGAGCCCCGCCCCCGTGAGCACCAGCCCGATGGCGAGGCCGCTCCATCCGAGCGCGTGCAGATAGAGAGACAGGTCCGCCACCATCGCGCCCTGGGCGACGCTGCGCACGGCACGGGCTGCCAGCAGGAAACGAGTGGCAGGTTGTAGAGGGTGACTGGGGCCTCGGGCGGCTGCGCTCACGGCGGGCGCGCCGCGCCCAGATAGCGTCCGGCCCAATAATCGCTGTCGAGTCGCGCGCTCGCCACCGGCTTGCCGGACTCGGACGCATGCACGAACCAGTGACTGCCCACGTAGATACCCACGTGCATGCCACTCTGGCTCGACTCGCTGCGGAAGAACACCAGGTCACCTGGTTCAAGGTCGCCGCGCTCGATATGCGGCAGCCGCGCGAACTGCGCTTCGGCGGTGCGCGGCACCGGTCTACCCGCCTGTCCATACACGTAATACACGAGCCCGCTGCAATCGAAGCCCTGGGGCGTGTGCCCCCCATACACGTAGGGGACACCGAGCTGCTGCTCTGCAAGCTTCGCGATGGCATCTCCTGTCCCGCCTTGTCCCGTGACAGACGTCGTTGTACCCCCCGGCGGCGCGCTGACCGCTGGCACCGCTTCCGGCCACTGCGCGCAAGCTCCCAGCAGCAACAGGGCCGGGAACAGGGATAGCAGTCGAGGGGTAGGATTTCTCACGCCGCCATTATAAGGAGCAGTCAATCGCCGCGACGGATGCGTAGCCGCCGCTTGCCATCATCCATCACGGCCTGCTTGAGGCTCGGGTGACGCCCCGCCAGCATCATCAAAGCGCGGGCGGCCAGCAGCCCCGCATCAGCACCTACGATGTCCTGTTGCAGTCGCCGTTCCCGCTCACGCAACGCTTTCAATGCCGCATCACGTGTGACCAAGGTGAAGCGGATACTGTTGCCTGGGCCGAGTTGCCCCAGCATCGGGATATCCGCCGAGATCACCGTCGCGATCACCGGATAGCCGCCGGTGCTGCCATGGTTGGGCAGCAGCACGATAGGCAGGCCGCCGCCCGTGACCTGGATCGCGCCCACCGTCATCCCGGCCGAAGACAGTTCCTCCTGCCGCGCTCGCGGCAACGCCATCCCTTCGAGCCTCAAGCCGCTGCGATCGCTCTGGGCACTGACGCGACAGGACGTTCCCACCAGGGTCTGCAGTGCGTTTTCAGTGAACCACTCGTCGTGGGGGCCCGGAAGCACGCGCAAGCGTACCTCCTGCGGGAATCGCGGCGGCGAGCGCAGGTAAAAGCCCTCTGCCAGATTGAAGGGAGCAACGGGCAGCCTATTGCCGGCTACGAGCGGTGCTGGGCCCAGACCCGAGAGCGTGTCGCTGGAACGGCTGCCGAGGACCGGTGGCACGCCGATGCCGCCGGCGACTGCCAGATACGTGCGCCAGCCCTCAGTGATCCGGCCGATCCTGAGTGTCGCGCCGGCACGCACCAACAAACTCTGGTACATGGGGACCGGTTCTCCATCGAGGGTTGCCTCGGTCCGGGCGCCCGCGAGTGCGACGGCGGTGCCGGTCTCGAATCGCAGCGCTGCTCCTCTCACCGTCATCTCCAGAGCAGCCGCTTCATCAGCGTTTCCCACGAGCCGGTTCGCCACCCGCAGGCTCATGCCGTCTGCCGCTCCCGCCCTTGGCAGGCCCAGGTTCCCGTAGCTCTGCCGGCCCAGGTCTTGCACGGTGCTGAGCGGGCCCGCGTCGATGACCGTGATCATCGGACTGCCCTGAACCGCACCCGGTCTCCCGGGGCGAGCAACGCGGGGTGCTCCCGTCCGGGATCGAATAGCGGCGCCTGCGTATGGCCGAGCAACTGCCAACCACCCGGCGTGGCCTGCGGATAGATCCCGCAGAATTCGTCGGCGATGGCTACGCTTCCGGCAGGTACACGCAGGCGTGGGCTCGCGCGGCGCGGTGCATGGAGAGCGGGATCCAGGCCCGTGAGATAGGGGAAGCCTGGTGCAAAACCCAGGAATGCGACCGTGTAGATGGGTGCGGTATGGCGGCGTATCAGATCATCTGCCTCCATCCCCAGACGGCGTGCCAGCGGGGCAAGATCCTCTCCGTCATAACTCACCGTGAACTCATGCTGGCGCGGTACCGGCAGGCTGAACTTCGGCGGTCCCCGCCTCTGCAGCCGCTGCGCCAATGCCTCCAGATCCGTGACGAGGGGATCAGCCGTCACCAGCAGTGAACGGAAGCCGGGCACGAGTTCGCGCAGACCCGGGATCGCCTCTGCGAGGAGCTCTGCGCGCAGCCCCTGGGCGACGGTGGCATCCTCCGTCTCCACCAGCAAGGAGCTATCCCCGAAGTACCGCACCTTCACGCGAAGGCCTGCAGCGTCACGCCGGCGGTCTCAAGGGCGCGCCGCAGGCTCTGGGTGAGCGCCGCCGCACCCGGCGTATCGCCATGCACGCACAAGGAGCGCACCTGGAGTCGCAGGGATCTCCCGGAGGCGCTTTGCAGCGTCCCTTCGCGGACCAGTTGCAGGCCACGCTCCGTCACCACGCTTGCTTCCGTCAGGACCGCGCCCGCTTCCCCGCGTGGCAGCAGGCGGCCGTCGTCTCGGTACGCCCGATCGGCGAAGGCCTCGCCGACCGCAGTAATTCCCTGGGATTCAGCAAGCTGCATAGCGATGCATCCGGGTAGCGTCAGAAGCACCAGGGAAGGATCAAAATCCTTGATGGCGGCAAGCGTCGCTCCGGCTGCCTCGCCATCATCTGCCATGCGGTTATACAGCGCTCCGTGGGCCTTTACGTAGCGGATGCGGGCGCCGGTGCGCTGGGCGACGGCGCCGAGGGCCTCGAGCTGGCGCATGACCTGCTCGGTGATCTCCGCTGCTGACAGCGCGAGTTCACGGCGGCCGAAGTGTTCCCGGTCCGGGTAGGAGACATGCGCACCTACGGTGACACCGCGTCGCAAGCAGAGTTCCAGCGTGTGTTGCATCGTCGCCGGGTCACCCGCATGGGCACCGCAGGCCACGTTGGCGCTGGTCACCAAGGCCAGCAGAGCCGCATCGTCGCCACAGCCTTCTCCCAGATCGGCGTTCAGGTCGATGCGCATGGGTTAGTGCTGTTCTTAGCGGATCCCGAGCATGGGCAGGTCCAGGCCTCTCTCCCTCGCGACCTCAGCCGCCCGCTCGTAGCCCGCGTCGGCGTGGCGCATGACACCCGTGCCGGGATCGTTCACCAGCACGCGAGCGAGCGCTTGTGCGGCCCGCTCACTCCCATCCGCCACGATCACCACGCCCGCGTGCAGCGCATACCCCATGCCCACGCCACCGCCGTGATGGAAACTCACCCACGAAGCGCCGCTCGCGGTGTTGAGCAAGGCATTCAGGATGGGCCAATCGGCGACGGCGTCGGTTCCGTCCCGCATGCCTTCCGTCTCACGGTTGGGCGAAGCCACGGAACCCGAATCCAGGTGGTCCCGGCCGATGACGATGGGCGCCTTCAGTTCGCCCTTCTTCACCATCTCGTTGAAGGCTAGGCCCAGGCGCTGGCGTTCCTGGTACCCCAGCCAGCAGATGCGGGCCGGCAGCCCCTGGAACTTGATGCGCGCACGCGCCATGTCGAGCCAGCGATGCAAACCCTGCTTCTCCGGGAAGAGTTCCTTTGCTTTGGCGTCGGTGCGATAGATGTCATCCGGATCGCCGGACAGGGCTACCCAGCGGAATGGCCCCATGCCTTCGCAGAACAGCGGCCGTATATACAGGGGTACGAAGCCCTTGAAGTCGAAGGCGTTGCTCACGCCCGCGTCCTGGGCCATGGCGCGGATGTTGTTGCCGTAGTCGAAGGTGGGGATGCCCTTCGCCTGTAGCGCCAGCATGGCACGCACCTGGCGCGCCATGGACTGCTTGGAGAGCTCCACGTATCTCTTCGGATCGTGCTTGCGCAACTCCGCGGCTTTCGCCAGCGAGTACCCCACGGGGATATAGCCGTTGAGCGGGTCATGGGCGGACGTCTGATCGGTGACGAGGTGCGGTAAGTAATCGCCCTTCGATATCTCCTCGAAGATCTCCGCGGCATTGCCGAGCAGTCCCACGGACCGGGCTTCGCCCTTCTCGGTTGCTTTCCTGAGGATGTCCACCGCCTGTTTCAGGGTGGCCGCCTTGTGGTCGAGATAGCCTGTGGCGAGGCGCTTATCGATACGGCTCTCATCTACCTCCACC
>DATIEQ010000311.1:0-3055 GCA_035455665.1 Gammaproteobacteria bacterium
ATCTCCACTTCCGTGAAGGAGCCCATCAAGGGCCTGGGCGTATCCAACACCGTACGCGGCGCCGTGGCGAGTTGGGCCAAGACCCTCGCCGGTGAATTCGGCCCCCACGGCATCACCGTCAACAACGTCCTTCCGGGTTTCGCCCGCACCGGGCGCCTCGAGGAACTGTTCGCTGCCCGTGCCAAGAAGGAGAACCGCTCCGTGGCAGACATCGAAGCGGAAGCGGTCGCCCTCATCCCCGTGCGGCGCATCGCCGCGCCTGAAGAGGTCGGCGCGGCTATCGCCTTCCTGGCCTCGCCTGCCGCGGGCTACATCAACGGCGTGAGCCTGGCGGTCGACGGCGGCCGCATCCAGGGGCTCTAAGCATGCTGCAGCTCAAGAACTACATCGATGGACGGCCCGCGGCGCCCCGCGCGGGTGGCTGGCTCGACAACAGCGAGCCCGCCACCGGCCAGGTCTACAGCCGTATCCCCGCCTCCAACGCGGATGATGTGGCTGCAGCCGTCACCGCGGCCGAGCGTGCTTACCCGACCTGGTCGGGCCTGCCCGCATCCGATCGCTCCCAATGGCTGCTCAGGCTCGCCGCCCATGTGGAACGGGACCTGGAAAAGCTGGTGCGTGCCGAGAGCCTGGACAGCGGCAAGCCCGTCGGTCTTGCCCGCAGCCTCGACATCCCACGCGCCGTTTCGAACTTACGCTTCTTCGCCGCCGCCGCGAGCCAATTCGCGAGTGAATCCCATGCCATGGAATCCGGCGCCATCAACTACACCTTGCGCTCGCCGCTGGGCGTCGTGGGCTGCATCTCCCCCTGGAATCTGCCGCTCTATCTCTTTACCTGGAAGATCGCGCCCGCGCTGGCCGCCGGCAACTGCGTGGTGGCGAAGCCCTCCGAGATCACGCCCATGACAGCCTATCTCTTCGGGGAACTCTGCCAAGAGGCGGGGCTTCCGCCCGGCGTGCTCAACATCGTCCATGGGCTCGGTCCCCAGGCCGGGACGGCTCTGGTGGAACATCCCGGGGTGAAGGCTGTGTCCTTCACCGGCGGCACCAAGACCGGCGCTGACATCGCCGCCCGCGCCGCGCCGAAGTTCAAGAAACTGTCCCTGGAACTCGGCGGCAAGAACCCCACCCTCGTGTTCGCGGACTGCGACTGGGACGCGGCGCTCGCCGGCGCCCTGCGATCCGCATTCTCCAACCAGGGCGAGATCTGCCTCTGCGGCTCGCGTATCTACGTCGAGCGTGGAATCTATACCCGTTTCCGGGACGAGTTCACCGCCCGCGCCAAGGCCCTGAAACTCGGCGACCCCATGGAGGAGACGACCGAACAAGGCGCGCTCGCCTCCGCCGCCCATATGCAGAAGGTGCTGGGTTACATCGACCTCGCGAGACAGGAAGGCGGCACGATCCTCTGCGGCGGTGACCGGGTGAAGCTCTCCGGCCGCTGCGCGGGCGGCTGGTTCGTGGAACCCACGGTCATCGAGGGGCTGGACTCCACCTGTCGGGTGAATCAGGAGGAGATCTTCGGCCCCGTGGCGACCTTGATCCCCTTCGACGACGAGGAAGAAGCCGTCGCCCAGGCGAACGGCACGCCCTACGGGCTCGCCGCCTCCCTCTGGAGCCAGGACCTGTCCCGATGCCACCGGCTCGCCGCGCAGCTCGAGGCCGGGCTGATCTGGGTGAACTGCTGGCTGCTCAGGGACCTGCGCGTGCCCATGGGCGGCATGAAACAGTCGGGCCTGGGGCGCGAAGGCGGCTTCGAAGCCATGCGTTTCTTCACCGAAGCGCGCAACGTCTGCATCAAGTACTGAGGACCCATGTTGCGCGAGATCGCCAAGGTGCGGCAGATCCCCGGTGAGCCGGCGCGACGCTGGTATTCGGACAATTATTTCGACCTGGTGATCTGGCAGGACCCGGGGAACGATATCGCGGGTTTCCAGCTCTGCTACGACAAGCAGCACGGCGAGCGCGCCCTCACCTGGAGGTTCGGCAGCGGCTTCAGCCACAACCAGGTGGATACGGGCGAGAGCCGGCCCGGGAAATACAAATCGACACCGATCCTAGCCGAGGATGGCACCTTCAACATGGAGGAGATCGCAGCCAAGTTCCTGGGCCACTGCGATGCCCTAGAATCCGGCACCCGCGACTTCATCTATCACAAGCTGCTCGAATACCCGAACGGTTGATAGGCAACGACATGGGCGACGACAAGATACACTCCTCCAAGGCGCCGGAACCGGTCGGCCTCTATCCTCATGCGCGGCGCGTGGGTAATCTGCTGTTTCTCTCCGGCGTCGGCCCGCGCCGGCGGGGCAGCAAGGATATCCCCGGCGTTACCCTGGACCCCCGGGGGAAGATCGTGGCCCACGACATCGAGACCCAGTGCCGCTCAGTGTTCGAGAACGTGCGCCTGATCCTCGAGGAAGCAGGCTCCGACTGGACCAAGCTCGTGGATGTCACCGTGTTCCTCACCGACATGAAGAACGACTTCGCGACCTACAACCGCATCTACGCCGAATACTTCAAGGACAACCAGCCCTGCCGCACCACGGTGGAGGTCAGGGCGCTCCCCACGCCCATCGCCATCGAGCTCAAGTGCATCGCGACCATCTGAGGAGCCGCCAATGTGGAGCTTGAAACCCATCGATTTCAAGAAATGGATAGAGGCGAACCGCCATCTGCTGAAGCCGCCGGTAGGCAACAAGCGCATCTACACGGACACCGGCTTCGTGGTGCAGGTGGTGGGCGGGCCCAACTCGCGTAAGGACTTTCACGACGACCCGGGCGAGGAGTTCTTCTACCAGCTGGAAGGGGACATGCTGCTCAAGACCATGCAGGACGGCAAACCCGTGGACATCCCCATCCGCCAGGGGGAGATACTGCTGATCCCGCCGCACCTGCCCCACTCGCCGCAGCGCTACGCCGAAACCGTGGGCCTCGTCATCGAGCGGCCGCGTCTGCCCGACGAGCAGGATGGGCTGCTGTGGTTCTGCGAGAAATGCAACCGCAAGCTCTACGCGGAGTATTTCCACCTGGAGAACATCGAGACCCAGTTCCC
>DATIEQ010000312.1:0-2246 GCA_035455665.1 Gammaproteobacteria bacterium
GGATATGCGGGGCCAGGGAACAGGCGCGGGGGGAGTAATAGAGTCTCAGCATGCCTTCAACCCTCGGGGCAAACCAGAATGGTCGGCGATGTCCGCCCAGCGCATGGCCTGCAGGTCAGGACCGCACCGCGGGCCGGCGGCGCAGGTTGACGAGGGCGACGCTGGAGATCACGACCCCGCCGCCCAGGAGCGCCTGCAGCGCCGGCTGCTCGTGGAGCAGGAGCCATGAGATGAGGAGCGCGATCGGGGCCACGAGATAGAGCGCCGTGGATGCGCGCCCCGCCGGCAGATGCGTGAGCGCATAAGCCCAGGTGAGGTTGCCGATGGCCGCGGGAAAGAGGCCGAGATACACGGCGGCCAGGGTGGCGAGCGCTGAGGCGCGGCCGAGGTCGTGCAGCATCGTCCCGGCCCAGGGCAGGACGCTCAAGGCGCCGAACAGGCCGACCCAGGCGGTGACGGCGAAGGGCCCGAGGCGCAGGAGCAGCGGCTTCTGGATCACGAAGCTCACTGCCTGGGCCACGGCGGCGGTGAGCACCCACAGGGCACCCACACCGAAACGGGCTTCGTCGTGGTGGCTGGTGACGAGCAGCGCCGCGCCGAAGAATCCCAGGAACACGCCGACCCAGCCGCGCAGGCCGAGGCGCTCCTTCAGGATCAGGAGCGCGAAGACCGCGGTGAAGATGGGCGAGGTATTGATGATGAGGCTCGCGGTGCCCGCGTCCACGCTCTGCTCGCCGCTGATGAGGGATACCTGGTAGAGGGCGATGCCGATGACGCCGGCGGCGAGGATGCGCGCCAGGTCGCCGGCCGCGGGGCGCTTCAGGGCCTTGGGCCGCCAGAAGGCGCCCACCGCGAACAGCGCCGCCGCGGTGATGAGGTTGCGGAACAACGCGAGGGCGCCGGGGTCGTATTCGCGCACCGCGTAGCGGATGCCGACGAAGGCTGAGCCCCAGAGCAGGAGGGTGGCGGCGAGGGCGGCCGTCACCGCGAGCGCGCTGCCGGCGGCGTGGCGCGGCGTCGTGGGTTCGGACGCATCCGGCTCCACGTCAACGGGCACGCCCCGGGCGGCTGTGACCGCGCTGTCGAGCCGCTGCAGTGCGGCGCATTCCTCAGCAGGCCCGTCCATTCAGGCCCCCTGCGTCTGGCGCTGCGGCGATCCTGCCGGGCGCAGTTCCTCGCCCAGTTCGAGCACCGCGGCCACCAGGGCATCCAGGTCCTCGCGGCGGGTGCGGTGGTTGGTGATGCACACGCGGATCGCATAGCGGCCCTGCAGCAGGGTGGACGAGGGCACCGCGATGCCGCGCTCCTGCAGCGCCACCAGGATGCGGGCATTCAGCGTGTTCAGCGCCTCGCCGTCGAGGCCCGCAGGGGCATAGCGGAAGTTCACCACGTTGAGCGGCACCGGCGCGAGCAGCTCGAGACCCGGCGCCTGCTGCACCCGCTCGGCGAGATATTCCGCCTGGCGGATGTTCTGGGCGATGAGCCGCGCGAACTTCCCGAGGCCGTAAGCCTTGAGGTTCATCCACAGTTTGAGGGCACGGAAACCGCGTGACAGTTGCGGTCCGTAGTCGGAGAAGGAGCGCGGGCCACTCGCGACCCCACCCGGCTGCGGGTGCAGGTAGCTCGCCTCCACGGCGAAGGCCGCGGTGTGCGCCTCGTCGGAGCGCACCAGGGTGCAGCCTACGTCGTAGGGCAGGTACATCCATTTATGCAGGTCGAAGGCCAGGGAATCGGCCCGTTCGAGACCGCGTAACAGGGTGCGGCGTGCGGGATCCAGCACGGCGAGCGCCCCGAAGGCGCCGTCCACATGCATCCACAGCTTCTCCGCGGCGCAGAAGTCGGCGATCTCCTCCAGGGGGTCCACGGCGCCGGTGTTCACGGTGCCCGCGTTCGCCACCACGCAGAAGGGCGCCTTGCCGGCGCGCCGGTCTTCCCCCACCCGCGCCTTCAGTGCCGCCAGGTCGATGCGGTAATCGGCGCCGACCGGGATGTAGGCCAGCGACTCGGTGCCCAGACCCATGAGCTCCACCGCCTTCTGCACCGAGTTGTGGGTCTCCTTGGAGGCGTACACCATGAGCCGCGGCTGCCCGGCGAGACCCTGCTTGCGCACCTCGAAGGGCGCACGCGCACGCCGCCCCGCGTTGAGGCCCACGAGGTTCGCCACCGAGCCGCCCGACACCAGGATGCCGCTCGCTGCGGCGGGGAAACCCATCATCTCCTTGAGCCAGGCGATCGCCTGCGCTTCC
>DATIEQ010000313.1:0-2409 GCA_035455665.1 Gammaproteobacteria bacterium
AAGCGCTCGCCAAACTGGCGGCGGCGCTCACTCCATGACGCTCCCGCCCCTCTCTCTATATGTGCATCTACCTTGGTGCGTGAGCAAGTGCCCGTATTGTGATTTCAATTCCCATGGCCTGAAGGGCACCCTGCCGGAAGCGGCCTATCTGGACGCCCTGCTGCGGGATCTGGACCAAGACCTGCCGCGCGCCCAGGGCCGGGAGATCCTGACGGTCTTCTTCGGCGGCGGCACCCCGAGCCTCTTCAGCGCTGCCGGCATCGAGCGTTTTCTTGATGGCGTGCGCCGGCGCTTGCCGCTCGCTTCGGAAGCTGAGATCACGCTGGAAGCGAACCCCGGCACGGTGGAACGAGGCCGCTTCGCCGAATACCGGGCGGCGGGCGTGACGCGCCTGTCCATCGGCGTGCAGAGCTTCGAGCCGGAACACTTGAGAGCGCTCGGCCGCATCCATTCGTGCGACGAGGCTGTGCGCGCGGCGGAGGAAGCCCACGCCGCGGGCCTCGCCAACTTCAACCTGGACCTCATGTACGGCCTGCCGGGCCAGAGTCTGGAACAGGCCAAGGCCGACGTGCGGCGGGCGGCGGCGCTCGCCCCCGCGCACCTCTCCCATTACCAGCTCACCCTCGAACCCAACACGCTGTTCCACGCCCACCCGCCCACACTCCCGGAAGACGAGACGATCTGGGCGATGCAACTCGAATGCCAGGCGGCGCTCGCCGAACGGGGTTACCTGCAGTACGAGATCTCGGCCTATGCACGGCCCGGCCACGAGTGCCGCCACAACCTCAACTACTGGCGCTTCGGGGACTACCTCGGGCTGGGCGCCGGTGCCCACGGCAAGCTCACGGATGCGTCCGGCCGGGTGACGCGCTTATGGAAGCTCAAGCACCCGGAGTCCTATCTGCAGAAAGCCGGGACGCCCGCCGCCCTCGGCGGCGTGGACGCGGTGGGCGCCGCCGACCTCACCTTCGAGTTCATGCTGAACCGGCTGCGCCTGCTCGAGGCCTTCGGCGCGGAAGACTTCGAGGCGGCCACGGGCCTGCCGCGGGGCGCTCTCGCGCCCGGCCTCACCCGCGCCCTGTCCCTGGAACTGGTGGAGAGCGTGCCGGAGGGTTGGCGGGTCACCCGCCGCGGCCATAACTATCTGAACGACCTGCAGGCGTTGTTCCTGCCGGAACAACGCCTGCCCGACCGGGATGCAGGCTCGCCGCTTCGGGCCTATTCTTAATGCGAGCATGACCGACTACCAGCCCATCGCCTGCGCGCTCCACGACCGCTACGAGATCGCGGTCATGCACCGCACCCGCCTCACCCTCTGCTGGCGGGGGCCGGACGGCCTCACCCACCTCGAGAACCTGCTGCCCGAGGATCTGGAGACCTCGAACGGCGAGGAATTCCTGGTGGCGAGCACCCGGGCCGGCGAGCGTCTAAGGCTCCGGCTGGACCGCATCACGGCGGTACATTCGAGCTGAGTTACGGGCAATACCTGAAGCGGATTTCCGCCTCGTAACAAGAGGTTATGCACACTTGTTTGGCGGCTGCTTCAGCCGTGGAACCGGCTGTCGATGTTCCGCAACGGCTTCCAGAGCATAATCAGTAACTCATTGTTTTATATATATTTTACGGATTGGTCAAGATTTGGCCTCGCGGGTAAAACACCGCATGCCACCGCGTCCCGGGCGGAGGGGCTGAAGTTTCATCCACAGACTTATCCACACGAATTGTGGACAAGGCCCCTTTAAATAGGGGGGCCAAGCACTTATATCCCACTGCTGAGACCGGCCGTCACCTGACGCGTCTAAGTGGCCGCGCGCACAAGTCCTGGTGCGCCTGCCGGCCGGCTTGCCCCTGCCGGGGCACCGCGCTATGATGCGCGCCCTTTGCATTGGCCCCGACGACGCTTTTTGAGGTTCCCATGAAAGCCGGCATCCATCCCGACTACAAAGACATCACCGTCACCTGCAGCTGCGGCAACACCTTCGTGACCGGCTCGACGCTGGGCCATGACCTGCACATCGAAGTGTGCTCGAACTGTCACCCGTTCTTCACCGGCAAGCAGAAGATCATGGATACCGCCGGTCGCGTGGACAAGTTCCGCAAGAAGTACGCGCGCAAGGCTCCCTGAGCGTCAGTCATCCGCCCGGGCCGATCATGGCTTGGGACCACGCCTCTCCACGACGCCGCCTCCCTGAGGCGGCGTCGTGCTTTGTGGCTTCCCTGTTGGCGAGCCTCGTGTTGCTCGCCGCTGAGCGGACCGCGTCGGCCGCGGCGCCGAAGGCTTACTTGGCAGCAGCGTTCGCGTACTTCTTGCGGAACTTGTCCACGCGGCCGGCGGTGTCGACGATCTTCTGCTTGCCGGTGTAGAACGGGTGGCAGTTCGAGCACACCTCGACCTGCAGGTCGTTGCCC
>DATIEQ010000314.1:0-3565 GCA_035455665.1 Gammaproteobacteria bacterium
CCAGCTGACCTCGAATCCCTCCTTCTCCAGCTGCTTGCAAGAGTCCAGCACCGCCTTGTGTTCGATGCGGCTCGTGACGATGTGATGGCCCCGGTCCTTATAGAAGTGCGCCACGCCCTTGATGGCGAGGTTGTCGGCTTCCGTGGCCCCGGAGGTGAAGACGATCTCCTGGGGCGAGGCGTTCACCAGCGCCGCCACCTGGGCGCGGGCGGCCTCCACCAGGGCGCGGGCGGCGCGGCCGGGCGCGTGCTGGGAGGCGGGATTGGCGAAGGTACCGGCGAGGGTCAGGCAGGCGGCCATCTTCTCCGCCACCCGCGGGTCCACGGGCGTCGTGGCCGCGTAATCCAGATAGATGGGCTGGGTGGCCACGCTCACCAGCCCACCGCCGCAGCCTTGCCGCGGGATCTCGCCACGATGTCCATGAGCGCCGCCAGGAGCGCGTCCACCTCGCTCTCGGTATTGCCCCGGCCGAGGCTCACACGCACGGCCGAGAGCGCCGTCGCCGGCTCGAGCCCCAGGGCGAGCAGCACGTGGCTCGGTTCGCCGCTCTTGCTGTGGCAGGCGGAGCCGCTCGACACCGCGAAGCCGCGCTTGTCGAGCTCCATCACCATCCATTCCCCGGCGAGGCCCGCGACCCCGAACTGCAGGGTGTTGCAGAGCCGCGCCGCGCCGGCGGAGAAGACGCGGGCGCCGGGCAGGCGCCGCACGCCCGCTTCCAGCCGCTCGCGCAAGAAGAGACCGTGGCGCACGCGCTGCTCGAGCTCGGCCATGGCGAGTTCCGCCGCCTTGCCGAAGCCGACGATGCCCGCGAGGTTTTCGGTGCCGCCCCGCAGGCCCTGCTCCTGGCCTCCGCCGTCCACGAGCGGGGCGAGGTCCACGCGCCGCTCGCGGACGAGCGCGCCCACGCCACGCGGGCCGTTGACCTTATGGGCCGAGAGCGTCATGAGGTCGGCGCCCAGGGCCGCGAAATCCACCGCCAGCTTGGCCGCCGCTTGCACCGCGTCGGTGTGCACCAAAGCGCCGTGGGCGTGGGCGAGCCTGCTCAGCGCCGCGATGTCCTCGATCACGCCCGTCTCGTTGTTGGCGAGCATGGCGGAGACGAGGCGCACGCCGCCTTTCTGCAGAAGCTTTTCCAGCGCCGGGAGCTCGTAGCGCCCCTCCCCGTCCACCGGCAGGTAGTCCACGCGCCAGCCCTGC
This sequence comes from Gammaproteobacteria bacterium, assembly GCA_035455665.1. Classification (GTDB taxonomy): domain Bacteria; phylum Pseudomonadota; class Gammaproteobacteria; order Natronospirales; family REEB76; genus DASUBN01. Next base: position 1,198 of record DATIEQ010000314.1, read on the forward strand.
TGGGCTAGGGCTTCGGCGGGTCCGAGCACGGCCGCGTGTTCGATGGAGCCGACGACGAGCGCCTGCGGGGTCCCACGGCACACGCCCTTGAGCGCCAGGTTGTCCGCCTCCGTGCCGCCGCCGGTGAAGACGACTTGAGACGGCTTCGCATTCACGAGGGCCGCCACCTGGGCGCGCGCCGTGTCGAGGGCCGCGAGCGCCTCGCGGCCATAGCGGTGCACCGAAGCGGGATTGCCATGGGTGCCGGAGAGCCAGGGCAGCATGGCGGCGAGCACGCGCTCGTCCAGCGGCGCCGTGGCGTTATGGTCGAGATAGACGGACATGGGGATCGTGCTTCAGGAGGCCGCGCGGCTCCGCGGCACGAACTTCACCACCTGCTCGCCCTTCTGGCGGGCGGCCACGGCGCGCACCGCCGCGGACTGCAGCAGCTGCTCCAGGGTCACGGAGCTCAGGAAGCTGTGGATCTCCCGGCTCAGGTCCGCCCACAGCTGGTGAGTGAGGCAGGTCTGGCCGCTGTGGCAGTCCTGCTCGCCGCCGCAGCGGGTCGCGTCGAAAGATTCGTCCACCGCCGCGATGACGTCCGCCACGGTGATAGCGCCGGGCGACTGGCCCAGGTTGTAGCCGCCGCCGGGACCGCGGGTGCTGGCCACCAGCCCGCGGCGCCGCAAGCGCGTGAAGAGTTGTTCGAGATAGGGCAGCGAGAGGTCCTGGCGCGCCGCGATCTCGCTCAGGCACACGGGACCTTCGCCGTCGTGCAAGGCCAGGTCCAGCAGCGCGGTGACCGCGTAGCGTCCCTTGGTGGTGAGTTTCATGGGCGCCTCGCTCTCGTAGGGGGCGTGTCAGTTAACTTAAGTATAACCGAGTATAAAGGTCAAGTATTGCCGGAGCAGCGTCTTTGCGAAGCTCTGAATAATTCAGAGCTTCGGCGGCGCAGGGATGCGCCGCTCCTGAATCAAGCACTTGCGTGCTTGATTCAGGGAGGCGAGTCCGGGCATGTACCGGACTCGCCGAGTCTGAAAAATCCAGGGATGGATTTTTCAGAGTTTTCTATGCCGGGGCGTCTGCAGGGCGGCGATGAGTCCGCGGATGATGTTGAGCTCGTTTTGGTCGAGCCGCGCGCGGTTGAAGAGCCGGCGCAGGCGCCGCATCAGATGCTTCGGGTTCGCCGGATCCAGGAAGCCGCTGGCGAGCGCCGCTGCCTCGAGATGTTCGTACAAGCGCTCCATCTCCTCCACCGTCGCCGCCGGACTCTCCGCCTCCCCCGCCTCCGCCGTCACGGGCTGCGCCTGTGCGAGACGCATCTCGTAGGCGACGATCTGCACCGCCGCCGCGAGGTTGAGGGAGGCATAGTCGGGATTCGCGGGGATGTGGATGAGGTAATGGCAGCGGTCCAGCTCCTCGTTGCTGAGGCCGGTGCGCTCGCGGCCGAAGACGAGGGCCACGTCCCCCTCGCCCGGCGTCGCCAGGAGCCTCGCCGCCGCGTCGCGCGGTGCGAGTTCCGGCGGACCCAGGCCGCGGAGCCGCGCGCTCGTGCCGGCCACCACGTCGCAGCCCGCGAGCGCCTCGTCCAAGGTCTCGACCACCCGCGCCTGCTTGAGGAGGTCCACGGCCGCCGAGGCCCGGGCATCCGCGTCCGGGTGCGGGAACTCCAGAGGGGAGACCAGCACGAGCTCCGTGAAGCCCATGGTCTTCATGGCCCGCGCCGCGGCGCCGATGTTGCCGGGGTGGCTCGTCGCCACCAGCACGACGCGCACGCGCCGCGGCCGGAGAATAGCGGGATTATTGCCCATTCTGTTATTCTACGCGGGCCGCGCCGGTGTGCGGCCCGCTCTTTACAACGATCCCATTCAATCACGCAGTCGAGAAAAATTAGAGATTTTGCCGGCTGGCTAGGCAAAAGCGGCCGAGAAAGCGGAGTTGACACGCCAGTCAATGAGCATTTCGAGGACGCTTTTAACGCCGCCAGACGGCAAAAGATCAATTTTGGGAAAAGAACCGTGCAACCTTTATTGAATATCGCGATCCGCGCCGCCCGCCGCGCCGGCGACGTCATCATCCGCTACGTGGACCGCCTCGACACCCTGACCATCCGGGCGAAGGAACGCAACGATTTCGTGAGCGAAGTGGACCGTCATGCCGAAGAAGAGATCATCCAGATCATCCGCGCCGCCTACCCGGACCACGCCATCCTCGCCGAGGAGAGCGGCGTGCGGGAGGGCCGGAACGCCGAGTTCACCTGGATCATCGACCCGCTCGACGGCACCACCAACTTCCTGCACGGCTTCCCGGTGTTCTCGGTATCCATCGCCCTGCGCCACCGAAAGCGCGTCCAGCACGGCGTCATCTACGACCCGCTGCGCAACGATCT
>DATIEQ010000315.1:0-4687 GCA_035455665.1 Gammaproteobacteria bacterium
CCGCAGCCGCCATGGCACCGCCCAGCGCATCGATTTCCTTCACCAGATGGCCCTTGCCGATTCCGCCGATGGACGGATTGCAGGACATTTGCCCCAGCGTCTCGACCGCATGGGTGAGCAGTAGCGTGCTTGCGCCGGTGCGCGCCGACGCGAGCGCCGCCTCGGTGCCGGCGTGGCCGCCGCCGACCACGATCACGTCGAAATGCTTGGGGAATTCCATAAGAAGCTGCAGGACCGATTCAATGGATGGCTATTTTATGCTCAAACAGGCACGGTTGCTCCAAGGTCCGCCGCCCGCCCTTCATTTGCGCGCGATATAGATGACGCGCATGTCCCTCGCATTTCCCAATTCGGGCGGCGACACCTCTTCGATGCTCTTGTATCCGGCCAGTTTCAGCATATCTTTGACACAGCGCGTCGTCGGAAACCATTTTGGATTCGGGTTTACGCCCGCGCGCGGCGGGATGAGCTGCAGATGCGAGTTCGTCTCGTCCAGCAGGGCGATGGTCTCGATATACAGAGTGTCGCCCAGTTTCGCGACGATCTCCAGGGCGGTGAGGGGATCGCGCAGGTGATACAGCACGGCCAGCATGAAGACGATGTCGAACTTGCCTATGCCAGGATATTGCGGCGATCGGGCGGGTGCAGCCGCTTTCACCGGAGGCGCCCCCCTAAGATGCCTTTGCGCTTTAGCCAGCGTACGCGCCAGTAGCGAGGCAGCGAACAGCCGTCCCTGCTCATCGGTCTTCATGAGCACGCCAACGGGGCCCGGCTTGATCTTGTCGAGTTGGTAGAGATCGCAGACATAGGGCTTGATGGCCTCCAGCCCCAGATGTTCTTTCACCCATTCGAGGCGTTTTATGTCCTTCGCGGCCCCATCGATGCTGACTATCTCCCGCGCATTGCGCTTCGCCAACTCGACTGAGAAGAAGCCGTCGCAGCAACCGATGTCGAGGATCCGCTTGCCGGACAGGTCGGCCGGCACCACGTCCTTGATCCTGTTCCATCGGGGCAGTGGGTGATCGTGCTGCTGGGGTCCCTCACGCGGTGCGATATCGCGGGTCCTGAGGCCGTCGCCCAGATCGATCTGGTGAAACCAGGGGCCGAGTCTCTTGCATTGCCGTATCACGTCATCGCGATTCATGTCGCGCCTCCTTTGAAAACCAATGATGGGTTCTTTGCCCCGTGGCCGGCAGCTTAATGCGCAGCGGCGTCCGCCTGCATCAGGCCGAACAGGTTGCCTTCCGTATCCTTGCAGTAGGCGAGCCAGCCGATGCCGGCGATGGGGATGCGCGCCACGGCGAGCTGGCCGCCGCTGGTGTTCACCTTCATGAGGTAGACGTCGAGATCCGTCACGGCGATGGTGCACACGAAGGCGGTGATCCCGACTCCCTCGAAATGGATGTCGCGGCGCAGCAGGCCGCCGTCGATGCCGGGCTGGTCGGACTCGCCGGTCTTCACCACCCAATAGTCGGTGATGGCGTTGGGGAACTTCACGAACTCCCAACCGAAGACGGAGCTGTAGAAACGGATGGCCCGCTCCGGCTCGTCGGCATGGATCTCGAAGTGGATCACCCGGGGCATGGCGCTTCCTTCGTCGGACGTCCCCAAGGATAGATGACCCTGCCCTCCCCCGCAGCAGCCAAGGGCTGCCGGGTAGGGACCGTATTATGGTAAATATCCGCCCAGCGGTCCAAACCAGGTGACGGACGTCTTAAGCCGGGCCCCATGCCTGTGGCAGTCTGGGGCTAGCCATACTCAGGACCGGCCCATGGCCTGGACACTCTTTCCGGACGACGCCAAACAGGCACTGAGGCTCAAGCGCTTCTTCATGGCGGCGCTGTCCTACCTGTTGTGGCTCGGCCTCACCTACTACTGCTACCGGCTCGGCCTCGTCGGCGTCACCACCCGCGGTTTCGCCGTCGCCGTCCTGCTGGTGCTGCTCACGAACCTCGCATTCTTCGCGCTCCTGCGCTCCGGCTTGAACCGCTACTGGCCCGACCCGAGCCTCACCCTGCCGCAGATGATCGTCGCCACTTTCTGGGTGATGTTCCTGGTGGCGCTCGCCCCCAAGGTGCGCGGCACCCTGTTGTTGCTGTACCTGGTCGTGTTCCTGTTCGGCGTGTTCCGCCTGCGGCGGCGCGAGTACCTGGGCCTGACCGTCCTCGTGCTCGTGGGCTACGTGCTCGTGGTCCTGTGGGACGTCTACCAACAGACCGAGGCGGAGCCCCTCTCGCAGGAGGGCCTGCACTTCATGGTGCTCGCGGTCTCGCTCTTCTGGGTGGCGTTCTTCGGGAGTTACGTGGGCAAGCTGCGTGAGACCGTCTCGCGGCGCAACACCGAACTCGCCGCGGCCCTCGCCAAGAACCGCGAGCTCGCGATCCACGACGACCTGACGGGCGCCTACAACCGCCGCCACATCATCGAAGCGTTGGAACAGGAACGGCGTCGGGCGCTGCGCACCGGGCGGGGCTTCAGCATCTGCCTCATGGACCTCGACCACTTCAAGGACGTGAACGACCGCCACGGTCACCTCATGGGCGACGAGGTGCTGAAGCAGTTCGCGGAGCGCGTCATCGGCGAGGTGCGGGCCATCGACCGGATGGGCCGGGACGGTGCGGAGGGCAACGAGACCTTCGGCCGCTATGGCGGCGAGGAGTTCCTGCTGGTGCTGCCGGAGACGGACCTCAAGGGGGCGGAGCTGTGCGCGGAGCGCATCCGCACGAAGATCGCGGAAGGGAAGTTCGGCGCCGGGAACCTGGCGATCCACATCACGGTATCCGTCGGCATCACCGGCTACCAGAGCGGGGAGGACACCCGCAACACCCTCGCCCGGGCCGATCAGGCCTTGTATGCGGCCAAGGATTCAGGTCGCGACCAAGTCAAGACCGTCTGAGTCCGCCCGGTTCAATTGCCGTCGCGCCTGTGGGAAACTGCGCTGAACCTGCCCTGGGAAGCGCGCCTTGAACCCCACCGTCAACCAGACCGAAGACCTCCTGTTCGTCATCCTCACGCAGCTCATCGTGATGATCCTGGCGGCGCGTCTCATGCACACTCTGGCGCGCCGCGCCGGCCAGCCGGGCGTGGTGGGCGAGGTGATCGCCGGCCTCCTGCTCGGGCCCTCGCTGCTCGGACACGTCTTCCCGCAGGTATCGCAGGCGTTGTTCGGGAACATGCCGCATACCATCACCATCATCAGCCAGATCGGCCTGGACGCCGAGTTCGCGCACCTCAAGCAGGCGCGCAATGCCCGCGGCGTGCTGCAGGTGGCGCTCGCTTCCATCGCCGTGCCCTTCGTGCTCGGCGTGCTCATCGGCGAATGGGCGGCGCCGGCCCTGGTGCCGGACGCGCCCGCCCTGCCCTTCAGCCTGTTCTGCGGCGTGAGCCTCGCCATCACCGCCATGCCGGTGTTGGGGCGCATCATGCGCGAGTTCGGCCTGGGCGAGACCGACGTGGGTGTCGTGGCGATCTCCGCCGCCGCGGTGAACGACGTCACCGGCTGGCTGCTGCTGGCGGGCGTATCCGCTTACGCCACCGCGCGCTTCTCGGGGGTGCACATGGCCTGGCAGGTGATCGGCTTGCTGGCGTTCCTGGCGGCGCTGCGCTTCGCGCTGCGCCCGCTGATCGCCTGGTTCATGGCGCGCTACGCGCCGCGCGAGGGGGACCTGCACTCGAACCTGATGGCGCTGGTCATCGGCCTCATCTTCGTGCTGGGCATCTGCACCTACAAGATCGGGATCTTCGCCATCTTCGGCGGTTTCGCGGCCGGCATGCTGTTCCAGCGCTATGCGCCCTTCGTCGCCGCCTGGCGCCGTCAGGTGGGCGGCTTCGTGACCGTGTTCTTCCTGCCGGTGTTCTTCACCTTCACCGGCCTGCGCACCGACATCACCGGTCTCGCGGGCGACGGGTATCTCGGCTGGCTGGGCCTCATCCTGGCGGCCGGGATCATCGGCAAGATGCTGCCGGTCTATCTCGCGGGGCGGCTCTCGGGTTTCGGCGCCGCCCAATCCTGGGTGCTCGGTTCCCTCATGAACACCCGCGGCCTCATGGAGCTGATCGTGCTCAACATCGGATTCGACTTGGGCGTGATCCCGCGGCCGGTCTTCACGATGCTGGTCATCATGGCCATCGTCACCACCTTGATGACGGGACCGCTGCTCCGGCTATTGCTGCCGCGCATGGGGCACACGGTGCCTAAGGGTATTGAAGCCTGACCCGTCGGTTATTTGTCATGCGGAAACTCGCGTAAACCTTCCCCCAGAAATCCTCGCACCTGGTCTCGCCCAAGGCCCGCGCTGCGCGAGAGGCCGTGCTCAGCCGCCCACTTGGACGACCACCAGACACAGGCTCTTCGTCACGCGCGTCACCGGCGTCATCTTCGTGAGCGTCGCGGACGGCGCGTGCGCGATATCCTTGACCAGGGGATAGAGGTAGTAGGAGGACACCGCGAAATTCACGTTCTGCGGCATCACCCCGGTCGCGTGATAAAACGACTGGACCGCGGCGGTCGAATCGATCACGCCGATCACCCTGCCTTTGGCGTCCACCAGCGGACCGCCGGAGTTGCCGGGCTGGATGGGCACACTGATCTGCATGAGGTTCTTGCTGTCGCCTATCCCCGAGAGCGAGCTGATGGCACCGTCCGTATATTTGGGCGCCACACCCAGCAGGCCCGGCGTGGGGAACC
>DATIEQ010000316.1:0-2074 GCA_035455665.1 Gammaproteobacteria bacterium
CCTTCCGCGGGCGCAAGCACCGGCCGCTGCTGCTGGTGGATATCGCCGTGCCGAGGGACATCGATCCCGCCGTGGCCGGCATGGACGACGTGTACCTCTTCACCATCGATGACCTGCACAAAGTGGTGGAGGACAACCTGCGCTCGCGCCGTATCGCAGCGAGCGAGGCGGAGCTGCTCATCGACACCCAGGTAGCCCGCTTCGCCGAACGTCAGCGTGGCCTGGAGGCGGTACCGGCCATACGCGCGGTGCGCGAGCATGCCGCGGACCTGCGCGACCACACCCTCGAACAGGCGCGTCAGCGCTTGCAGCAGGGCGAAGACCCGGAGCAGGTGCTCAGGTTCCTGGCGGACACCCTCACCAACCGCTTGATGCACTCTCCCACCGCCTATCTGCGGCAGCTTGCCAATGAAGGCCGCGAAGGCCTGGTGCGCGAGATCCATGCCCTCTTCGGCCTGGGCCGGGACCCGGGCAAGCACGATGACGGAGAGGATTGAGCGCTCCATGAAAGACAGCATCCGCCAGAAGCTCGAGCGCCTCGCCGCCCGCCAGGAGGAGGTCGCGGCGCTCCTGGCCGCCCCCGGCGCGGCCAACGATACCAACGTCTTCCGGGACCTCTCCCAGGAATACGCCCGTCTCGAACCCCTGGCACGTACGTTCCGCAGTTACCGCGAGGCGGAGACCGATCTCAAGGCCGCCGCGGACATGAGCCGCGACAGCGATGCCGGCATGCGCAAGCTGGCGGAAGATGAGCAACGCGCTGCCGCCGGCCGCCTGGTGACGCTGGAGCCGGAGTTGCTGCGGCTCCTGGTCCCCAAGGACCCGCATGACGACAGCAACATCTTCCTGGAGATCCGTGCCGGCACCGGCGGCGACGAAGCGGCCATATTCGCCGGCGACCTGCTGCGCATGTACAGCCGCTACGCCGAGGAACAGGGCTGGAAGGTGGAGATCCTGAGCGAGAGCGCGGGTGAGCACGGCGGCTACAAGGAAGTGATCACCCGCATCGTCGGGCACGGCGCCTATTCGCGCCTCAAGTTCGAGTCCGGCACCCACCGGGTGCAGCGGGTGCCCGAGACCGAGTCCCAGGGCCGCATCCACACCTCCGCCGTGACCGTCGCCATCCTGCCGGAGGTGGAGGAAGTGGACCACATAGACATCAATCCGGCGGAGCTGAAGGTGGACACCTTCCGCGCCTCCGGCGCCGGCGGACAACACGTCAACAAGACCGATTCCGCCATCCGCATCACCCACCTGCCCTCCGGCATCGTGGTGGAATGCCAGGACGAACGCTCCCAGCACAAGAACCGGGCCCGGGCCATGTCCCTGCTCAAGGCCAAGCTCCTGTCGGCAGAGCGTGAGAAGCAGCAGGCCGCCCAGGCTCAGTCCCGCAAGCTCCAGGTGGGCAGCGGCGACCGCTCCGAACGCATCCGCACCTACAATTTCCCCCAGGGCCGGGTCACGGACCACCGCATCGACCTCACCCTCTACAAACTGGATGACGTGATGCAGGGCAACCTGGACGACATACTCCTGCCTCTCGCGAATGAATATCAGGCGGAAGAACTGGCTGCCATGGCGGCACAGTGAGGAATTAATTCGGTTTGGATTGTTTCAAGTCACGATATTGGGCGTAGCACACCGCCACGGCGTACCACCACACCACCGCAGTCAATACCACACCCAATACCTGCCAGACCATGCTCTGATCAGCGCCGGTTGCATGCAAGGCGGATTCCATGGTTTGTTGCAGATTACCCTCCGAGACACCGGTCTCCTCGGCCTGCATCAGCACATCATAGACCGTAGTCACCAACTTCCTGACTGCTGCACCGTTATTCGCCGCCCATTCGCACAGCATCGCAAGCGCCGGCACAGATATGACCGCGGTTACGCGGACCCACGAAGATTTCGCAAGACGTACGCTCTCTCCCAATGCCGCGAACGGACCGCGCCGCTCCAGTACAGCCGGATAGGCGAATAGTGCGAGAGCGGTGCTAGCTATGGCCGTCGGCGCGAGGGGGACAAAGGTGAATGCAATCGCCGGCGCCAGCCCAAGCGGGAGCATATTCAG
>DATIEQ010000317.1:0-4137 GCA_035455665.1 Gammaproteobacteria bacterium
CACGCTCCTTAAGGCCTCCGATATTGTTAAAGGTCGCGGTGACATTGTAGCCGCGCTGCTTGCCGTAAGCATTGATGTTCGTGGCGCTCGTGGCAATCACGTAGAGGGCCGCTACGCCCAGCAGGATGAAGAGACCGGTGACGATTTCGATGGTTCGAGTCTGGCGCATAGGGGCTTCCTTCAGAACATGACGGCGGTGAGCAGGTAATCAAGAGCGAGCACCGCCAGGGCACTGTTCACGACCGTGCGGGTGGTGGCGCGGCTCACACCCTCCGCGGTGGGTTGGGCGTAATAGCCTTCGAAGACCGCGATCAGCGTCGTGGCGATGCCGAACACGATGCTCTTGATGAAACCGCTCATAAAATCCTCACGCAGGTCGACGTGGGTGTGGATCTGCGCCCAGAAGGAACCCATGTCCACATGCATCAGCTTCACGCCCACCAGATAGCCGCCGAGGAGGCCGACGGCGTTGAATATGCCTACCAGGAGGGGCATCGAGATCACCCCTGCGATGAAACGCGGGACGACGATGCGCCGCACCGGATCCACGGCCATCATCTCCATGCCGCCGAGTTGCTCGGTAGCCTTCATCAGGCCGATCTCCGAGGTCAATGCGGTACCGGCCCGGCCGGAATATAGCAGTGCCGTGATCACGGGGCCGAGCTCGCGCAGCAGCGAGAGCGCCACCAGGGTGCCGAGGGCAGCGGTGGAAGCGTACTTGGACAGGGTGTTGTAGCCCTGCAGGCCCAGCACCATGCCGACGAACAGACCCGACACCATGATCAACACCAGCGACATGGCGCCGATGTTGAACACCTGCTGGAAGATAAGGCTCGGACGGCGCAGGGCCTGAGGCGTGTAGCGGATCAGGTGTATCAGGAACAAGCCGGTGGCTCCCAGCATCTCCAGGATGCCGAGGACGATGTAGTACATCTCACGCAATAGCCCCATCAGTTCGACTCCCCATCCAGGAGCTGCACGCCGATATCGGGTGCCGGGTAGTGGAAGGGTACCGGCCCATCCGACAGACCCTTCATGAACTGCCGCACCCAGGCTGACTTGTTCTCTTCAAGCTCCTTCGGGGTGCCGTAGGCGACCACCTTGCCGTCGGAGATGAGATAACTCTGATCGGACACCGAGGACACCTCCTCCACGTCGTGGGAGACGATGATGCTGGTCAATCCCAAGCTGTCATTGAGGACGCGGATGAGGCGCACGATCACGCCCATGGAGATCGGGTCGAGGCCGGTGAACGGCTCGTCGTAGAAGATGATCTTGGGATCGAGCGCGATGGCCCGGGCCAGGGCCACGCGCCGCGCCATCCCGCCCGATAACTCTGCGGGCATGAGGTTGAAAGCGCCGCGCAGACCTACGGCCTGCAACTTCATGAGCACGATGTGGCGGATCAGGCTCTCGGGCAGGCGCGTGTGCTCGCGCAGGGGGAAGGCCACGTTCTCGAACACGCTGTAGTCGGTGAACAGGGCCCCGTTCTGGAACAGGAAGCCCATCTGTTTGCGCAGCTCAAAAAGCTCGTCCGTGGACAGATGCGGCACGTTCTTGCCGTCCACGATGACCCGACCCCGGTCCGGGAGCGCCTGTCCCGTCATGATGCGCAGCAGCGTGGTCTTACCGGTGCCCGAGGGTCCCATGATGGCCGTGACCTTGCCGCGGGGGATCTCGACGTTCAAACCATCGAAGATGTGTTTCTCGCCGCGCCGGTAACGGAGCCCGGTGATCTCGATGACGTTTGCATTGTTCTTGTGCGCGTCGCTTGCCATGGGCTGTCTTCGAGTCCTTAAGTTCTTGCTTTCTTGCTGCGAAGTTTTAATCAATGTTCCCATTCAAACAGAAGTAGACTGGACGGTCCAGTCTATTTGCCCTGAGCATTTATTGACCATTATCCCAGGGAATTTAGCCATGCGGGGCTGGGGCTGCTGCCCAAATTCCGGCCGCAAAAATGCCCTCAAAACCTGGTTAAAGCTGGGCCTAAAACCGCCCTGGATTGCTCAGGCCGCTTTCTCCATCTGGGTGCTGTACCGGGCGGCACAGGCGGCGCTGTTGCACTGGGAGCGGTGATAAAAGGCTTTCTGCCCCGCTGCCACATTGGCCTGCTTCCCGCGCCAAGCCTCAAGGGCCGCTGCCTGCAGCGCCCGGCCATAGGAGAAACTGAGTTTCCAGGGCATCGCGCCCAGAGCATTCATGGCGTTCAAGTGGGCGGTGGCCAGCACGTCGCTCTGACCACCCGAGAGGAACACGATGCCTGGGACCGCGGATGGCACGTGGCGCTTCAGGACCTGCACGGTCGCCTGCGCCACCTCCTCCACGGAGGCTTGTTTGGGTGACTTCATGCCGGCGATGACCATGTTGGGTTTGAGCAGCATGCCTTCCAAGGCCACCCGGTGGGTGCTGAGCTCATCGAACACGATCTTGAGGGTCTCCGCCGTGACCTCGGCGCAGCGCTGGATGCCGTGGGCGCCGTCCATGAGCACTTCCGGCTCGACGATGGGCACCAGCCCCTGCTCCTGGCAGAGGGCGGCGTAACGGGCCAGGGCCTGGGCGTTGGCACGCAGGCAATACGCCGTAGGGATGCCCTCGGCGATATCGATCACCGCACGCCACTTGGCGAAACGGGCGCCGAGCTTGTGGTAGGACTGCAAGCGCTCACGCAAGCCGTCCAGGCCCTCGGTGATCTTTTCAGTGGGGCTGCCCGCGAGCGTCTTGGCGCCGGTGTCGACCTTGATGCCCGGCACGATGCCGAGCTTGGCCTGCCATTCCGGAAACGGCACGCCTGCCTGGGTCTTCTGCCGGATGGTCTCGTCGTACATAATCACGCCGCTGATGAACTTCTCCACCCCGGGTGTCGCGAACAGCATCTCGCGGTAGGCACGGCGGTGTTCCTCGGTGTTCTCCACTCCGATGGATTTGAAGCGCTTCTCGATGGTGCTGGTGCTCTCGTCGGCGGCCAGGATGCCGCGGTGGTCCGCCACGATCTTGGAGGCGATGGAAGACAATTCATTCAGATTCATGGAGATACGACCTCTTCTAGAAGCTGTATATCAGGCGGCGTCTCCCTCCCCGGAGTCGCCGAACCCGTTGAAACTGGTGAGTATTTTACCAGAGGACCCCCTCCGGCCGCAGTGCAGAGCGAGTGGTGGGCCGTGACAGATTCGAACTGTCGACCAACTGGTTAAAAGCCAGCTGCTCTACCGACTGAGCTAACGGCCCTCGCTTGCGCGCGCATTTTACTGGAAATGGGGGCAAAAAATGCCGGCGAGCACGCCTGGAAACTCAGCGATAGACGGTTGGGTCAGGGATCCCGGCTGATTTGAACCCCGCACGGCGCAGGCGGCAGCTGTCGCACTGGCCACAGGCCCGCCCGTCTGCATCGGCCGTATAGCAGGATAGGGTCAAGGAGTAGTCCACACCGAGTTCCATACCCAGGCGGATGATCTCAGCCTTGGACAGGGCGATCAGGGGGACCTGTACGTGTATCCGCTCACCCTCCACGCCCACTTTGGTGCCGAGGTTCGCCACCGTCTCGAAAGCGGCGATGAACTCCGGCCGGCAGTCCGGGTAACCGGAATAATCCACCGCGTTCACGCCGATGAAGATATCCAAGGCGCCCAGAACCTCGGCCCAGCCGGTGGCTACCGCCAGAAAAACCGTGTTGCGCGCCGGCACGTAGGTCGCGGGGATTCCCGCGACGGGGTGCGTGGGAACGGGTATGGATGAGTCCGTCAAAGCCGAGCCGCCGATAGCCGTGAGGTCCAAGGCCACGGTCTTGTGCTCCACTGCACCCAAGGCTTGGGCGACCCGCGCTGCAGCGACGAGCTCCGTGCGATGCCGCTGGCCGTAAGCGAAGCTGAGCGCATGACAGGAATATCCGTCGCGGCGCGCCACTGCCAGCGTGGTGGCGGAATCGAGTCCGCCGGAGAGTAAGACCACGGCTTTCTTCATACGCGATGCCTAATGACCAGGCACGTTGCCCCAAAGATACTTATGCAGTTGAACTTGCAGGCGCACCGGAAGCTTGTCGGCCAGTATCCATTCGGCCAGCGCGCGGGAATCCAGTTGGCCGTGGCTCGCCGAGAACAACACCTGGCAGCGTGCGGCGAGTCCGTGTTCCGCGACCATCCC
>DATIEQ010000318.1:0-5197 GCA_035455665.1 Gammaproteobacteria bacterium
CGGCAGCCGGCTGGGGGTGGACATCCGCCTCAGGAAACGCCTGCCCATGGGCGGCGGGCTCGGGGGCGGGAGCTCTGATGCGGCGACGACGCTCGTGGCACTGAACGAGCTGTGGAAGACGGGTCTGGGGTCCGAGGCGCTCCAGGAGCTTGCCCTCGGTCTCGGCGCGGATGTGCCCGTATTCGTGGGGGGGCGGGCGGCCTGGGGGGAGGGGGTTGGGGAGAAACTGACTCCTCTGGAGCTCCCGGAACCCTGGTATCTGGTCATCCAACCGCCTTGCCAGGTGGCTACCCGTGAAATATTCCAGGCCCCTGAATTGACACGAAATTCCGCTGCAATCACAATATCGGGCTTTCGCTCTGGTCAGGGGCGGAACGATTTCGAGCCGGTGGTGCGCCGGCGCCATCCCGAGGTGGCTGAGGCGCTCGACTGGCTGGGTAGAAGCGCACAGGCGCGGCTCACGGGATCGGGTGCTTGCGTGTTCGCGCAGTTCGGGGAGGAAGCCGCCGCACGGAGCGTCTTTGAGACGCTGCCCCACGGCTGGCGGGGCTTCATCGCCAAGGGATGCAACCGCTCTGCGCTGCTCGAGCGGCTCGCGGCGGAGCGGAGCCGGTGAATACTTGGGGCGTAGCCAAGCGGTAAGGCAGCGGGTTTTGATCCCGCCATCCCCAGGTTCGAATCCTGGCGCCCCAGCCAAGATGTTCGAGTGTGTCCGCCGACTGAGGCGGGCACCGTGTAGACCACGACAGACAAGCGAGGGTCACCGTGGCCGCAGGCAAAATGATGGTGTTCGCTGGGAACGCCAATCCGCAGCTGGCGAACAAGATCGCCACGCGCTTGCAGTTGTCCTTGGGCAAGGCGCAGGTGAGCCGTTTCAGCGACGGCGAGGTGGCGGTGGAGCTGATGGAGAACGTGCGCGGACGCGACGTCTTCATCGTGCAGTCCACCTGCCCGCCGACCAACGACAACCTCATGGAGTTGTTGGTGATGGCGGACGCCCTGCAACGGGCGTCGGCGGGGCGGGTGACCGCGGTGGTGCCGTACTACGGCTACGCGCGGCAAGACCGCCGGCAACGGGCAGCGCGGGTGCCCATCACCGCGAAGCTGGTGGCGAATCTGATGGTGTCCGCGGGCGTGAACCGGTTGCTGACCGTCGACCTGCACGCGGACCAGATCCAGGGGTTCTTCGACATCCCCGTGGATAACGTGTATGCGTCGCCGGTGCTGTTGGGCGACGTATGGAAACAGAAGTTCGGCGACCTGATCGTGGTGTCGCCGGACGTGGGTGGCGTGGTCCGGGCGCGGGCGCTGGCGAAGCGCCTCGATGACGCGGACCTCGCCATCATCGACAAGCGCCGGCCGCGGCCGAACGAAGCGCAGGTGATGAACATCATCGGCGAGGTGGCGGGGAAGACCTGCGTCATCGTCGATGACCTGGTGGACACCGCCGGCACCCTGTGCATCGCCGCCAAGGCCCTCAAGGACCAAGGCGCGGCCCGGGTCCTGGCCTACATCACCCACCCGGTGCTGTCGGGCAAGGCGGTGGCCAACATCCAGGGCTCGGTGCTGGATGAGCTGGTGGTGACGGATACGATACCGCTGCGCGGCGAGGCGCAGACCTGCAAGCGCATACGCCAGTTGAGCATCGCGGAGCTCCTGGCGGAGACGATGCGGCGGGTGAGTGACGAGGAGTCGGTCTCCTCGTTGTATGTGGATTAGCTGAGCGCTGGCATCTCAGCGCTGCGGCACATGGATGTGCCGCACGTCTTCCCAACCGTTCTGCGGTTGGGAAGACGGAGAAAACCGTGGATTTACTCCACGGTTTTCGATACTGGAAAAGCCAGGACGGCTTTTTCAGGTCGGATAGGCGCCGGCCCTGGTCGCGGGAACCGGCATTGGCAACACTGTGTAATGGAGCAATGACATGGCTATCAACTTCAATCTGAGTGCCGAGCTCAGGAACGACAAGGGGAAGGGTGCGAGCCGCCGCCTGCGTCGCCTGGGTAAGGTGCCGGGGATCATGTACGGCGCCGGGGAACCGGCCGTCGACCTGTCCTTCGATCACAACGAATTGCGTAACAGCCTCTCGCACGAGGCCTTCTATTCCCACATCCTAAAGATCAAGGTGGGGAACGTGGAGCACCAGGCTATCGTGAAGGACGTGCAACGCCACCCGGCGAAGCCCGTCATCATGCACATGGACTTCCTGCGGGTGAAGGACGACATCGAGATCCGCGTCCACGTGCCCCTGCACTTCAAGGGGGAGAAGGAAGCGGTGGGTGTCAAGCAGCAGGGCGGTGTGGTCTCACACAACCTCATCGAGGTGGAGATCGCGTGCCTGCCACGCTACCTGCCGGAATTCATCGAGGTGGACGTCATCACCCTCGAGATCAACCACGCGCTGCACCTCTCGGACTTGAAGCTGCCCGAGGGCGTGCGCATCGTGCAGCTCGCCTACGGCGAGGAGCACGACCTGCCCGTGGTCTCGATCCACCACCCGCGTATCGAGGTGGAGGAAGAGCCAGTGGCGGCGGCGGCACCCGCGGAGGGCGCAGCGGCGCCAGCCGAGGGCGCGGCGCCCGGAGCGGCTCCGGCCGCAGGCGACGCGAAACCCGCGGCGGATGCCAAGACCCCGGCAGCGGCCGGCGGCAAGGCACCGGCGGCAGAGAAGGGCAAAGACAAGAAGTAAGCGTGCGGCGGCGCGCGAGCGCCGCCCATGTCTTCGCCTTTTTTCATGGCCAACTCCATCCAACTCGTGGTCGGCCTCGGCAACCCCGGGGCCGATTACGTTATGACCCGCCACAACGCCGGCTGGTGGTTCGTGGACGCACTGGCGCGCGCCCACGGCGGGAGCTTCAGCCACGAGCGCAAGTTCAGCGGGGATATATGCCGGCTCGACGTCGGCGGGCATGACCTGAGGTTGCTCAAGCCCACCACTTTCATGAACCGTAGCGGCCAATCCGTGAAGGCCCTGTCGGCCTACATGAAGATCCCGCCGGAGGCCATCCTGGTGGCCCACGACGATCTGGATCTGCCGACCGGCACGGTACGCCTGAAGCGCGGCGGCGGCGCCGGCGGGCACAACGGGCTTAAGGACTTGATCGGCCACCTGGGCGAGGATTTCCTGCGCCTGCGTTTCGGCATCGCGCACCCGGCAGGCGCACGGGACGTCATCGACTACGTGTTGGAGCGCGCCAGTGCCGCGGACGAGGCGGCGATCATGGAATGCGTCGGCGCAGCGCTCGCCGCCATGCCGCAGATCCTCGGTGGTGAGTTCGAGAAGGCGATGCATGCCCTGCACAGTCGCGGTGTGGTGCCACGCAACAAGCGCGCGCAGGACGAGAACGACAGCACTTCGGCGGAATAGCCGGGTAAACGAAAAAGGCCGGTAAAAGAACATGGGTATGAAATGCGGCATCGTGGGACTGCCCAACGTGGGCAAGTCCACGCTCTTCAACGCGCTCACCAAGGCGGGTATCGCTGCGGAGAACTACCCGTTCTGCACCATCGACCCCAACGTGGGGGTGGTGGCGGTGCCTGACACGCGGCTCGACGCGCTGGCGGCCATCGTCAAGCCGCAGAAGACCGTGCCGGCTACGGTGGAGTTCGTGGACATCGCCGGGCTCGTAGCCGGCGCCTCCAAGGGGGAGGGGCTCGGCAACCAGTTCCTGTCTCATATCCGCGAGACGGACGCCATCGCCCACGTGGTGCGTTGCTTCGAGAACGCAGACGTGGTGCACGTCTCCGGCAAGGTGAATCCGCTCTCGGACATCGAGATCATCAATACCGAACTCGCGCTCGCGGACCTGGACGCGGTGAGCCGCGGCGTGGAGCGCAACGCCAAGATCGCGAAGTCGGGTGACAAGGAAGCGGTGGCACGCCAGAAGGTGCTGGAAACCCTGAAAGCACTGCTCAACGAGGCCAAGCCCGCCCGGGCCTTGAAACTCTCGAAGGAGGAGCGCGCGCTGGTGCGTGAATACAACCTGCTCACCTTGAAACCCACCATGTATGTGGCGAACGTGGACGAGCACGGCTTCGAGAACAACCCCCTGTTGGACCAGGTGCGCCAGCTCGCCGCCGCGGATGGCAGCGAAGTGGTGCCGGTCTGTGCCGCCATGGAGGCGGAGATCGCGGAGCTGGACGACGCCGACAAGGCGGACTTCCTCAAGGACCTGGGCCTTACTGAGCCGGGGCTCAACCGGGTGATCCATGCCGGCTACAAGCTGCTGGGGCTCGAGACCTATTTCACCGCCGGGGAGAAGGAGGTGCGGGCCTGGACCATCCATCAGGGGGACACCGCGCCCCAGGCGGCGGGCGTGATCCACACGGATTTCGAGAAGGGCTTCATCCGCGCCGAAGTGATCGCCTATGGCGATTACATCGCCCACAAGGGAGAAGCGGGTGCCAAGGAAGCGGGGAAGTGGCGGCTGGAAGGCAAGGAATACGTCGTCAAGGAAGGCGACGTGATGCATTTTCGGTTCAACGTTTGACGACCGGAACGCTGCATCGGGATGCTCGGATAGCAGCTAACTCCTTGACTTGCAAGGCGGGAGAACCGAGAATTTGCGCCCCGTCATCCCCCATATCATGGCTACGTAGCTCAGCCGGTTAGAGCGCGGCACTCATAATGCTGAGGTCGGTGGTTCGAGTCCACCCGTAGCCACCATTTAAGCGAATCGTTGTATTGGAAGTAGCGTTGCTGGCGAGGCCGACCTCAGCATTATGATGCTGATATATGAGGTCGGTGGTTCGTCGGTTCATCGCGCTTTTCGTTTCGCCTCCTGCTCAACGAAAAGCCCAGACCGCCATCCTTGGCGGCCGTTCGTGGCTTTGCCACTCACCCTGCGCGATGAACCTGCCCAGGGAAACCATCCCTGGTTTCCCGTCCGGCCTGCCGGCCGGACCCACCCGTAGCCACCATTAACTACAGATGCTTTGTGTTGGAAAACGCGTGTTCTGTGATAACACCGACCTCAGCATTGTTCCCTGATTGATTTGGTCGGTGGTTCGTAGCGGAGCTATGCGCCGCCGGTAGGCTACGCATCCAGCTACGCCTACCGGTCCAGGGTAACCGTCCTTGGTTACCCGCTCGCAGCATGCTGCGAGCCCACCCGAGCCAGCACGTCAATCGTCAGCGGCTATGGGAGACTCGGCCCATCTCAGTGGGTTGATGGGTATCGGAGTTTTCCCCCGTGAG
>DATIEQ010000319.1:0-2259 GCA_035455665.1 Gammaproteobacteria bacterium
GTGTTTCAGCGCCCGCAGCGCCGCGACGGGCTCCGCCAGGTGTTCGAGCACGAAGCACAGGAACACGTGATCGAACGACGCTGGTGCGAACGGCAGATGGAAGATGTCCGCTAGCTGCAAGGTCACGTTGTCGAGACCCGCGGCACGGATCGCCTTTCCGGCCTCGGCGAGCGATGCGGCGGACAGGTCGATGGAGGTGATGCGCGCCTTGGGACTGCGCGAGGCGAGGATGACCGTCTGCGCGCCGACGCCGCAGCCGGCCTCCAGGACGCTGCTGCCCTCCGGATAGGCCGTATCCGTATGCAAGAGCTCCACCAGCGTGGAGGCCTGGTCCTGCAGCCGCAGGTATTCCCGCGGGTCGTAGCCGTGGACATAGGTGTTGGCCATAACCATCTCCTCAGCTGCTATCGGTATCGTGCGGGATGTCCGCTCACTTCAATAGAGCCGTCGCCTTGTCCAGTTCTGCGCTGTATTTATTCAACACGCCGGCGACGATGCCGACGTACTCGCCCGCCGTGTCCCATTGCTGCTGGTCGATGGCCTCGCGCACGCCCGGCAGGGTCTTGGCGCCGTAGCCCGTGTAGAGACCCGGTGCGTACAGCATGTGCTTGAACCAGGGGCGGCCCGGCAGGCCGCCGCTGTAGAGCAGGTCCTGTTCCATGCCCTGCAGCTGCTTGTCGAGGGCGGCACGCTTGCCCGTATCCAGCTTGAAGCCCGCAGCCTGGGCCGCGGCGAAGGCCGCGTCGTAGGCGGCGGCGCTCGCCTTGAGCTTCACCACCGCGTTGTCCAGCGGCGCGAAGTTGAGATAGGGCACCAGCTGCGCCGCGGCGGGCGGCACGTAGGTCAGCGCCGGGTCCGCCGCCAGGGTGAAGACCTTGGCGTCCAGCAGCTTGTCCTGCTGGTCGTTCCGTTCCCGCAGGTTCGCCGTCATCTTCTGGAGCTGGCCCAAGTACTGGCCGACGGCGTCGGCGAGCGGCCCGAAGCTGTAGGGCAGCACGTCCGCGTCGGCGATGCGCAGCACCGTGTGGCCCGCGGCCTTGGAGAGCGCCACGCCGTACTTGAAGCCCGGATCGCCGAAGCGGCTGTAATGGTCGAAGGAGTCGTAGAGGGAGTGGTAGTCGCCGCCGTCGCCTTCGCCGCTGAACCCCAGGTCCAGCGCGGCGATGCCGAGATGGTCGATGAAGCTCGTGTAGTCGGAACCGGAACCCAGCGCATCCAGCGGCAGGTCCCGACCGCTCGCCGCCGTCTCCGCGAGCTGCACGTCGTCCGGCGAGGCGTTCCTGGAGAAACCCGCCACGCGCAACGCGGCCCGCTCCCGCGCCATGAGGCTCACGCCCGTCTGCGGGTCGGCGATGCCGTTGCCCACCTGGTTGACGGTCGTCTGCAGCACGTGGGAACCCACCTGGAACAGGAAGCCGCGGCTGTTGTTGTCGGTGTTGAGGTAGAGCACCGCCTTCTTCTGCAGCTCCTCCGCGTGGGTCTCGGCCCACTCGGTGGAACCGAGCAGGCCCGGCTCCTCGCCGTCCCAGCTCGCGTAGACCAGCGTGCGCTTCGGTCGCCAACCCTGCTTCGCCAGGGCGCCCAAGGCTTTCGCCTCGGCGAGCAGCGCCACGTTGCCGGAGAGCGGGTCGGCGGCGCCGAACACCCAGCCGTCGTGGTGGTTGCCGCGCACGATCCATTCATCGGGATGTTCGCTGCCCTTGAGCACGGCCACCACGTCGTAGATGTCCTTGCGGTCCCAGTTGGAGAGCACCTTGAGGTGCGCCTTCGCCGGGCCGGGGCCGATGTGGTAGGTGATGGGCAGCGCGCCGCGCCAGCCCTCCGGCGCCACCTGCCCGGTGAGCGCCTTCAGGAACGGCAGCGCGTCGGCGTAGGAGATGGGCAGCACCGGGATCTTCATGAGGGTCTCGGCATCCTTGAGCGCGAGGCGCTTCGCGCCCGGCGTGGAGCCGTAACCCGGCGTCAGCGGGTCGCCGGGATGGATGGGCATGTCCGCCACCGAGCCGCGCTGCACGCCCGCGTCGCTGCGGTAGGGGCCGGCCGGATACACGTCGCCCTGGAAGTAGCCGTCGTCGCGCGGGTCCGAGTAGATGATGCAGCCCAGGGCGCCGTGTTGGTAGGCGAGCTTGGGCTTGAGCCCGCGCCAGCCGTTGCCATAGCGGGCGATGACGATCCTGCCCTTCACGTCCACACCGTGGCGCTCGAGTTCCTTGTAGTCGTCCGGCATGCCGTAGTTGACGTACACGAGCTCCGCCGTCA
>DATIEQ010000320.1:0-2196 GCA_035455665.1 Gammaproteobacteria bacterium
GGCGGCAAGCTCTTCGTGTCGGACCCGGAGGCGAGCGCGGTGCGCCAGGTGGATTTCGGCGGCGAGTTCGCCCGCGTCCATACGCTCGTGGGCACCGGCCTCTTCGACTTCGGCGACGTGGACGGCGCGGGCGACGCCGTACGCTTGCAGCACGATCTCGGCCTCGTCTGGCACGCCGGGCTCCTCTACGTCGCCGACACCTATAACGGCAAGATCAAGGTGCTGGACCCCAAGACCCGCGCGGTACGCACGCTCACCGCGGACGGCGAGCTGGAGGAGCCGGGCGGCATCAGCGTCGCCGGCGACACGCTCTACGTGGCGGACACGAACCACGGCCGCATCGCGCTGGTGGATGCCAAGACCGGCAAAGTCACCGCACTCACTCTCAACGACCCACAGCACCTGCTGGCCAAGAAGTGACGCCGCGGCCCGCCGTGGCCGCGGTGCTACACTTTCGCCATGCACACCGCCCGCCAGAGCGCCAAGGCCGCCGACCGCAAGCTCACGCTGCAGGAGACGCTCGCCTGGCTTGAGGCGGACGGCATCATCAGCGCAGACAAGGCGGGGCTCTTGAGCGGCCTCGCGGAACGCGGCGCCTACAAGAACCAGCACCCGGTCGCGATCCTCGGCAAGCGCGGCTGGAGCGACGAGCGCGAGCCCCACGCGCCGCTCACGGTGGAGTCCCTGAGCACCTGGCTCGCCGGCCGGGTGGGCTTACCCTACTTCCGCATCGATCCCCTGAAGCTCGACGTGCAGCGCATCACCTCGGTGGTGTCGCTCGCCTATGCCTCGCGCTTCAACGTGCTGCCGGTGGAAGTGACGCCGCAGGCCATCACCTTCGCCACCGCCGAGCCCTACGAGCACGCCTGGGAGCGGGAGATCTCGCAGATCCAGAAGAAGCAGATCCGCCGGGTGTTCTCGAACCCGGAGGACATCTCCCGTTACCTCGTCGAGTTCTACTCCATCTCCCGTTCGGTGCTCGGCGCCGAGAAGCAGAACGAGGGCGTGCCCACGCCCCAGGGCATACAGAACCTGGAGCAGCTCGTCGAGCTTGGGCGCAGCGGCAAGCTCGACGTCAACGACCAGCACGTGGTGAGCATCGTGGACTGGCTCCTGCAGTACGCCTTCGACCAACGCGCCAGCGACATCCACGTGGAGCCGCGCCGCGAGAGCGGCATGATCCGCTTCCGCATCGACGGCGTGATGCAGCAGGTGTACCAGCTGCCCGCCGCGGTGCTCTTGCCGGTCACGAGCCGCATCAAGATCCTGGCGCGCATGGACATCGCCGAGAAGCGCCGTCCCCAGGACGGGCGCATCAAGACGCGCAACCCGGGCGGGCAGGAGGTGGAGTTGCGCCTGTCCACCATGCCTACCGCCTTCGGCGAGAAGCTGGTGATGCGCATCTTCGACCCGGTGGTACTGCTCAAGAACTTCCGCGAGCTCGGCTTCACGGAGACCGACGAGAACCTGTGGAACGCCATGGTGGAGAACCCGCACGGCATCATCCTGGTGACGGGCCCCACCGGTTCCGGCAAGACCACCACGCTCTACTCGACGCTCAAGCACATCGCGCAGCCCGAGGTGAACGTGTGCACGGTGGAGGACCCCATCGAGCTCGTGGAGCCCGCGTTCAACCAGATGCAGGTGCAGCAGAACATCGACCTCAACTTCGCCGCCGGTGTGCGCACGCTGCTGCGCCAAGACCCGGACATCATCATGATCGGCGAGATCCGGGATGCCGAGACCGCCGACATGGCGGTCCAGGCGGCGCTCACCGGCCATCTGGTGCTGTCCACCCTGCACACCAACGACGCACCCTCGTCCGTGAGCCGGCTGCTCGACCTCGAGGTGCCGCCCTATCTCATCCATTCCTCCCTGCTCGGCGTCATCGCCCAGCGGCTGGTGCGCACGCTCTGTCCCCACTGCAAGAAGGAGACGGAGATCCCCGACGAGGACTGGGCGCTCCTGGTCTCACCCTGGAAGGCGGCCAAGCCGCGCCGGGCCTACGAGGCGGTCGGCTGCCTCGAATGCCGCAACACCGGCTACAAGGGCCGAGTCGGCATCTACGAGATGCTGCAGTTCACCCCCAAGCTCAAGCAGCTCATCACCGAGAAGTTCGACGCGGACGCGCTGCGCGAGGCCGCCATCCGCGGCGGCATGAAGCCGTTGCGCCTGCGCGGCGCGCAGAAGGTCGCG
>DATIEQ010000321.1:0-3593 GCA_035455665.1 Gammaproteobacteria bacterium
GCCCTTGCGGCTCTTGACGGTCACCGGCACGCTCTCCGCCTTGAACAGGCCGTTTGCCACGGCGAGCTGCGCGCGCTTCACGGACTCGATGGCGTACTTGTCCTGTTCCTCGCGGGTGAAGTGGTACTTCTCCGCGCACAGCTCCGCGAAGTGGCCCATCATCTCCCCGTCGTAGGGGTTCTGCAGGCCGTCGAAGAACATGTGGTCGAGGATCTTGTGGTGGCCCATGCGGTAACCGCCGCGGGCGCCGGGCAAGAGGTAGGGCGCGTTCGTCATGCTCTCCATGCCGCCCGCCAGCACGATCTCCGCGCTGCCCGCCGCGATCAGGTCGTGGCCCAGCATCACCGCCTTCATGCCCGAGCCGCACACCTTGTTCACAGTGGTGCAGGGCACGGACTTCGGCAGGCCCGCGCCGAGCACCGCCTGGCGCGCCGGGGCTTGGCCGAGACCGGCCGGCAGCACGCAGCCCATGAGGGCCTCGCTGATCTCGCCGCCCTGCACGCTGCTCTCGGCCAGGGCGGCCGCGATGGCGGCGGCGCCGAGCTGCGGCGCGGTCACATGGGAGAACTGGCCCTGGAAGGAACCGATGGCGGTGCGCTTCGCGGCGACGATGACGACGGACTCAGCCATTTTTCGGACTCCAGGTGAATCGATTCGCGGCGCATATTATCGCCGCTGGGGCGGTTTAGCCACTGTGAGGCAGTTCACAGCGGGGAAAGGGTAGTGGCTCTAGCGCCTTAACTGAAGTGCCCTAAAGGCGTCGCGAGCCGAAGCAGAACGAGGGCACGTCGCATGCGACGTGCGGGCGGACAGGATGTTCGCCCTGGGCCATTTCGCGCAGCAGGATTGCGCAGCGGAATGGGCGAGGCATCTCGCGCTCACCGATTCCGCATGCCCTGTGCTCCGCAGCACGTACGTGCGAGGCGCAGCAGCCTTTAGCCGTGAAATAGTTCACGTCCGATAAGCATTCTGCGGATTTCGTTGGTCCCCGCGCCGATGTCATACAGCTTGGCGTCCCGGAGCAGCCGGCCCGTGGGGTACTCGTTGATGTAGCCGTTGCCGCCCAGGCTCTGGATGGCTTCGAGCGCCACCTTGACGGCGTTCTCGGAAGAGAAGAGCAGGGAGGCCGCCGCCTCGGTGCGCGAGGGCTCGCCCCGGTCGAAGCGCTCGCAGACCCGGTAGGTGAACGCCCGCGCCGTCTGCAGGGCGATGAACATGTCGGCGATCTTCGCCTGCATGATCTCGAACTCGCCGATGGGCTTGCCGAACTGCTTGCGTTCGCGCACGTAGGGCAGCACCACGTCCAGGGCCGCCTGCATGATGCCGATGGGCCCGCCGGAGAGCACCAGCCGCTCGGAATCCAGGCCGCGCATCAATATATACACGCCCTCGTTCACCTTGCCGAGCACGTTCGCCTCGGGGATCGGACAGTCCTCGAACACCAGCTCCGAGGTGTGGGAGCCGCGCATGCCGAGCTTGTCGAGCTTCTGGGCGGACTTGAATCCCCGCATCCCTTTCTCGACGATGAACGCGGTCATGCACTTCGAGCCCGCCTCCTTGCCGGCGGTGCGCATGTAGACCAGCGCCACGTCCGCGTCCGGGCCGTTGGTGATCCACATCTTGCTGCCGGTGGCGACCCAGTGGCCGCCCTTCTTCTCGGCGCGGCAGCTCATGGAGCCCACCACGTCGGAGCCGGCACCCGGCTCGGACATGGCGAGCGCGCCCACCCACTCGCCGCTGCAGAGCTTGGGCAGGTATTTCCGGCGCTGCGCCTCGTCGGCGCTGAGATAGAGGTTGTTGACGCAGAGGTTCGAGTGGGCCGCGTAGGAGAGGCCGACCGAGGCCGAGGCGCGGGAGATCTCCTCCATGGCGATCACGTGGGCGAGGTAGCTAAGCCCTGAGCCGCCGTACTCCGTCGGTACGGTGACGCCCAAGAGCCCGAGCTCCCCGAGCTTCCGCCACAGGTCCGCCGGGAACTCGCCGTCCTCGTCCATCTGCGCCGCGCGCGGCGCGATCTCGGCTTCCGCGAAGCGGCGCACGGTCTCGCGCAGGAGGTCCAATTCCTCGTTCACGTTCGCCTTGGTATCGTTCACGGCTTTATCCAAGCGTGCTCCCCGTGCCTATATATTACTCGCCCCGACAAACGGACATTCACCGCTCCCGCAGGCCCGGAAAAGCAGGCATGTGCCCAAGGGTCCGGCGCAAGCGCCGGACGGGCAACCATGGATGGTTGCCCTGGACTTCCACGCGTAGCAGGAGTGCAGCGTGGATGGGCGCATCGGCACGCTATTAGTGTGCAGCTTTGCGCCCGGAGAAATACCGCTCGTAGGATTGCTTCACCGTGGGCAGCTTCACCCGGCCGATGGCGGCGATGCGCTGCTCGGCGAGCCGATCCGCCGCCCGATAGGTGGGCATCTTCTCCTTGTCCGCCAGCTTGAAGATGTTGCCCATGATGTCGTAGATGCCGGTGACCATGCGGTTCGCCCGCTCCCGGTCGTAGCCCTGCAGCTCGATGGAGACGTTCATCAGGCCGCCGGCGTTGATGGCGTAGTCCGGGGCGTAGAGGATGCCCTTCTTGTGCAGGATGTCGCCGCACTCGTCGGTAGCCAGCTGGTTGTTGGCGGCGCCCGCCACGATCTCGAACTTGAACTGGGGGATGGTCTTCTCGTTCACGCTGGCGCCGAGCGCGCAGGGCACGTAGACCTTCGCGTCCACTGTATAGATGTCGTCCATGGGCACGGCTTCCGCGCCGAGCTTCACGCATTCCTCCACCCGGTCCTTGTGCATGTCGGTCACGAACACCTTGGCGCCCGCGTCGCGCAGGTGCTTCACCACGTGGAAGCCCACGTGCCCTAAGCCCTGCACCGCGTAGCTGCTCTTGCCGATGTCCGTATGGCCGTGCTTGTGCTGCAGGCAGGCCTTGATGCCCTGGATGGTGCCGAAGGCGGTGAAGGGGGAGGGGTCGCCGCTGCCGCCGTGCACTGGGTGCACGCCGGTCACGTAGTCCGTTTCCATGAACATGTAGTCCATGTCGTTGACGTTGGTGTTCACGTCTTCGGCGGTGATGTAGCGGCCGCCCAGCGACTGGATGAAGCGCCCCACGGCGCGGAACAGGGCTTCCGACTTCTGCGTGGGCTCGCCGATGAGCACGGCCTTGCCGCCGCCCAGGTTCAGCCCCGAGACCGCCGCCTTGTAGGTCATGCCGCGCGACAGGCGCAGCACGTCGGTGATCGCCTCGTCCTCGTTCTTGTAGGGCCACATGCGCATGCCCCCGAGCGCGGGGCCGAGCGTGGTGTTGTGGATGGCCACGATGGCCTTGAGGCCCGATTCCTTGTGTTGGAAGAACACGACCTCTTCATGGCCCATCTTCTCGAGGGTGGCGAACAGCTCCATAGGCTTCTCCAGAGGAAAATTGACGGATACGGGTGAGTAAATCGGACAGCGCCAGCCGGCGGCCGTTCCGCGGGGCGGACCGTGGTCCCCCTATAAAAAATCAGCCTCCGGGGGTCCGAAGGCGCGCGGATTATACCCCCGCGGCGGAAGGAGGGGGAGTGATAAATGCCGCGGGGGGTACCTATCCCGATCTGGAAAAG
>DATIEQ010000322.1:0-5393 GCA_035455665.1 Gammaproteobacteria bacterium
GGTGCCAGTCCCAGTCGTTGCCCACGTCGTAACTGGTGGGCTTGTAGACCAGGTCCTTGCCGAAGCCGAGCTGGCTGCGCACGTAATCGTTGAATGCGCCCACGATGGCCGGGGCGAAGGCCGCGTCCGCCGCGTCGTACTCGGTGTATTCGCCGGCGGCGTCGTGGTCGATGCCGAGGAAGCGCGCGTCGAGCCGCCCGGTGGTGCGCCCCTGGTCGCGCAACAGTTCCTTCTCGAAACGGTCGGCGCTCACCCGCAGGTTCGCCTTGAGGATGTAGTCGCTGCTCAAGCCGGTGTAGGCGGCCAATTTCTGCGCCACCGCCTGCCGTTCCGCCGTACTGAGTTTCGAGCCCTTGGCGAGGGCGGTCGCATAGTCGCCGAGCGCGAAGGCGCGCACGTCCTTGAGGAACGCATCCAAGTCTGCGGGCTTGGGCGAGAGCTTGTCGTGGTACCAGGCGGTGGCCGCCATGGTGGGGATGCTCAGCTCATAGGCTTCGTCGATGGCGTAGGCCGGCCCGAACAGACCGTCGTAGGGTATGAGCCAGGAGGACACCAGCACCACCCCGTTGAGCGCCATGCCCTTGTCCTGGAGCCAGTCGGCGAGACCCGCGGCGCGGGTGGTGCCGTAGCTTTCGCCCAGCAGGAACTTGGGGGAGTTCCAGCGGCCGTTCACGCCTATATAACGCTGGATGAACTGGCCGAAGGCCTTGATGTCCTGGTCCACGCCGTAGAAATCCTTGCCCTCGCCCTTGCCGACGGTCTTGCTGAAGCCGGTGCCGACGGCGTCCACGAACACGAGGTCGGTCTTGTCCAGCAACGAGTTGGGGTTATCCACCAGCTGGTAGGGCGCGGGTGGCGTCGGCTGCCCGTCCGCGGTGAGCACGTGCACCGGCGCGAAAGAACCCATGTGCAGCCACATGCTGGAGGAGCCCGGGCCGCCGTTGAACAGGAAGGTGACCGGGCGGCGACGCAGATCCTTCACCCCGTCGAGGGTGTAGGCCACGTAGAACATGCTGGCCGTGGGTTCGTCCTTGTCGTTCTTGATGAGCAGCGTGCCGGCCGTGGCGGTGTAACTCAAGGACTGGCCGTTGAGCGACAGGCTGTGCCGGGTGGTGGAGCTCGTCTCCTTGGGTTTCTCCGCGTCTGATGCTGCGGCAGCGCTCGCTGCCGCTGGGGCTGCATCATCGGCCCGGACAGCTGGAGGAAGGGTGATCAACAGGCTCAGGCAGAGCAGGGTCGCGAGACGGGACATGTCGGTACTCCTGGAGATCGGGGAGATGATCGGAGGGTCGGAACCACGTGTCTTCATGAGACCGCGTGTCCGGGCCGGTGTTCCGCCCGCCGGTGGGGATTTTCGGGGCTCATGCGGCGGCGCGGAACGCGTCGCGGGTGAGGTTCTCGGGCGTACCCGGCTTCGCCACCACGTTGTCCTCGATGCGGATGCCGCCGTATTTGCGGAAGGCGTCCACCCGTTTCCAGTCCAGGTGCTTGGCATGCGGTCCTGCCTTGAGCTTCGCGAGCAAGGGGGCGATGAAGTAGACGCCGGGCTCGATGGTGACCACGAAGTTCTCGCCCAGGGTGCGGGTGGTGCGCAGGTAAGGATGTCCCGCAGGCTTCGGGATCGTGCCGCCACCGGGACCCGCCATGAAGCCACCCACGTCGTGGGTCTGTAGCCCCAGGAGATGGCCCAGGCCGTGGGGGAGGAAGGTGCCCGTGATGCCGAGGGCGACGCTGTCTTCCGCCGGCAGTCTCACGAAGCCGAAGTCCTTGAGCAACCGGGCGACCCTGTGGTGAGTCTCGAGATGCAGCTCCTTGAAATCGAGGCCCGGTCTCACCTTCGCGCCGAGCGCCTGCTGCTCCTTGTCGAGGGCGTCGATGAGCGCCTGGAACTCGTCCTTCTCCGCCGCATAGGTGCGGGTCACGTCGGAGGCGTAGCCGTGGTACTGGGTGCCGGCGTCGATCAGGAACGCATGCCGATGCTTGGGCCGTACCGAGTCGCGGCCCTGGTAGTGGAGCGTCGAGCCGTGCTCGTTCAAGGCCACGATGGCGTGATAAGCGAGCTCGTCGTCGGTCTGGCCGCAGGCGGCGAGGAAGGCGCGGTGGATCTCCACTTCCGAGGCGCCGGCACGGAACGCCTGCTCCGCGGCGCGATGGCCCTTCACCGCCGAGGCATTGGCGCGGCGCATGCAGCCGAGCTCGTAGCCGGTCTTCGCGGCGCGGGCGTAATGCAGGGGATTCAGCAGCGCGTCGGGGTTCACCGCCGTGAAGCCCCAGCTCTTGAAGTCCTCGCGCCATTCGCCGATGAAGCCGCGCTTCGCCGCCGGCGGCAACTCCTCGCGGGCTTCGTCGGTCTGCTTGAGGACGCGGATGTCGAAGTGTTCCACCCAGTAACCGGAGGGTGCCTCGGGCGGGGTGTACCAGTAGTCGTCCGGCTGGTAGAACAAGAGCAGCGGTTTCTTGCCCGCGGTGTAGACGACGAAGGATTCAGGGGCGTCGGTGAGCGGCAGCCAGTACTTGAACTGCGGGTTCACCTTGAAGGGGTAGTAGGAATCGTCCAGGAACTGCAGGTGCAGGCTGCCGGCATAGATCGCCACCTGTTCCAGGCCCGCCGCCGCGAGCGCCGCGTCGAAGTGACGGCGCACCGTCTCCAGATGGGCCGGATAGTCGCGGGCGAGGGCGTCGGTCATGGCCGGTGTATCCATGGGGCGTGGGACGTCAATTGTAAACGCAGCCCAGCATTAAAGCAGGGCGATGAAGGCGGTCACCTCTTCCCGGTCGTGGTAGAGCTGCTTGCAGCGGAGCTCGTGATCCACGCCCGCCTGCCGGAGCTGCATGCCCAGTCTCTCGAGGCAATCCTGCACGCAGGCGTAACGCTTCTTCATGGGGAGCTTGAGGTTGAAGACCGCGCGGCGACAGTCGCCGCGCAGGCACCAGCCGGCCACGAGTTCGGCGATGCGCTGCGGCTGCTCGACCATGTCGCACAGTAGCCAATCTACCGCCCGGGTCGGACGGTAGCGGAATCCGTCCTCGCGGCGGTGCACCACCAGTCCGCTGTCGAGGAGTTCCCGTTGCATCGGTCCGTTGTCCACGGCGATGACCTTGAGGCCGCGGGTCGTCATCTGCCAGGTCCAGCCGCCGGGGGCGGCCCCCAGGTCCACGGCGCTGAGCCCGGGCCGGAGCCACCGTTCCCGCTGCCGCTCGTCCAGGAAGACCTGCAAGGCTTCCTCGAGCTTGAGCGTCGAGCGGCTCGGAGCCGCGCGTGGCAGCTTGAGGCGCAGGATGCCGTTCGCCAGTGGGCTGCCGGTACCGCCTTCCGAGAAGCCGATGTGCACCCGCCGGGAATCGGTGAACAGGAGGTGCAGCCGGCGGGAAGCGTCCCGCCGGACGGGCAGGCCGTTCTTGGCCAGCGCCGACCGGAGCGGCGACTCGAAACGACGGAAGAAGGCCGCGAGTTCCTTGCCGTCGTTCGTGTCCGGATTCTCGAGCAGTACGGCGCTCACGGGCCCGGCATGCGCCGCGAGGGCGGCGAGGATGGGGTTGATGCGATCGCCCGGCGGCAGGTCCTGCAAAGCGGCCGCTTGCCTGAACGCCTGACGCGCGAACACGAGCTCCGCGAGCGGCGGCGGGTCCCGTTCCGTGCGGATGCTCACGGCGCCGGAGAGCGTCTCGCCGTTCCCGCCGCTGTGGGCGCAGACCTCCTCGAGGCATTCCGCCTCGAAGCCGGGGCGGCATTGCAGCACCCAGAGTCCGCTCATGGGCGCATTTAAGCACGCGGCCCGCCAGGCGGTAAGATAGCCGCGCGTCTTTTCACGAGAGTTCTCATGTCCAACCACCCGCCACAGGCGGAGGTCCATCGCCTGATGGCCGAAGCGTCCGCAGCCTATGCACAGGGCGACTTGCGCCGCGCCGGCGTCGGCGCGACCCGTGTGCTGCAGCAGATGCCGGAGATGCCGGAGGCCATGCACCTCTTGGGACTCTGCTTCCTTAGGGAGGGCGACGCCGTCCGCGCCGTGCAGTTGCTGCGGCATGCGGCTGCGCTGCGACCTGCCGATGCGATGCTGGTGCATCACCTGGGGATCGCCTTGCAGGACGCGGGCGACCTGGCCGGCGCCCTGACCGTGCTCAACCGCGCGGCCGTGCTGGATCCGCGGGATGTGGACGTCCGCTTGAACATCGGAGTGGTGAGCGAGAACGCCGGCGACACGGCCGGCGCCGAGCAGGCTTACCGCGATGTGCTGGAACGCGAGCCGCGGCACGCCGCGGCGGCGGCTTATCTCTCCTCCATCCTGGAACAGCGGAACTCGCTCGAGGAAGCTGCGGTGTTGAGCGACAGGGCGCTCGAGGTCGAGCCGCGGGAACCGGTGGCGAACCTCACCCGCGCCCAACTCGATCTGCGCGCCGGGCGTATGGCCGAGGCGGCCGCCCGGCTGCGGGAGGTGCTGGCCGATCCCGCCCTCACCCCCCGCAACCGAGCCGTGGCGGCGGGCCGCTTGGGCGCAGCCTATGACCGGCTCGGCGAGCCGGAGGCGGCTTGGCAGCAGTTCATGGCGGCGAAAAAAGCGCTGCAGGGGACTTTCGCGTCGCAACCTGGGGGCACGTACGGCATCGCCGCCGCGACGCTCATGCACCGCTACTTGGATCGTCTGCCGGATGGTTTACCTCCCATCCAGGGGACGATGCCTGTCTTCCTGGTGGGCTTCCCGCGCTCCGGCACCACGCTCCTGGACCAGATGTTGTCCGGGCATCCTGGCATCGAGGTGCTGGAAGAGAAGGCCACCTTGTGGGACTTCCTGAGCGAGTTCGCCGCGGGCGACGCCGCGCTGGAACGCCTGGCGCGGGTCGGCGATGCAGAGCTCGAACCCTGGCGGCGGCGGTACTGGCAGCGGGTCCGAGATTTCATGCCTGGGCGCGACCCCCAGCGCCTATTCGTGGACAAGATGCCGCTCAACAGCCTGTATATGCCGTTGATCCATCGCCTGTTCCCCGGCGCCCGATTCCTGTTCGCGTTGCGCGACCCCCGCGACGTAGTGCTCTCCTGCTGCATGCAAACCTTCACTCTCAACGAGGCCATGCGGCATTTCCAATCGCTGGACGAGACGGCGCGCTACTACGCCGCGGTGATGAGCGTGGGCGCCGCCGCTGCCGTGCGTCTGCAAGACCGTGTGCACCTCATCCATTATGAGGACGTGGTGGCGGATACCGAGAGCGCGGCACGACGGTTGCTTGAATTCCTGGAACTGCCCTGGGAAGCGAACGTATTGGATTTCCAGCGCACGGCACGCGCCAAGCGCATCAGTACCCCGAGCTATCACCAAGTGGTGGAGCCGATCTACACCCGCGCGCGCGCGCGCTGGCGCCGGTATGAGCATCAGCTGGCACCGGTGCTGCCCCTG
>DATIEQ010000323.1:0-4047 GCA_035455665.1 Gammaproteobacteria bacterium
GCCTCGAGGCGCAGCGTGTCGCGCGCACCGAGGCCACAGGGGGCGACGCCCGCCTGGGTGAAGCGCTGCCAATAATCGGCCGCCTGCTCGGCGGGCATGATGATCTCGAAACCGTCCTCGCCGGTGTAACCGGTGCGCCCCACGAACAAGCCTTCGCCTGCCGCCGCCGAGAAGGGTTTCAAGGCGAGAGCCGGCGGGCGCAATGAAGCGGGCAGCGCGGAGGCCGCCTTGTCGCGGGCCTTCGGCCCCTGCACCGCCACCATGGCGGTATGGCGCTCGTTGATCTTCACGCCGTAGGCCCCGGCGCGTCCGTTGATCCAGTCCAGGTCCTTGTCGTGGGTGGCGGCGTTCACCACCATCCGGAACCAGTCCTCGCGCATGAAGTAGACGATTAGGTCGTCCACCACGCCCGCCTGGTTGTTGAGCATGCAGCTGTAGAGGGCCTTGCCCGGTTCCTTCAGCTTCGCCACGTCGTTGGCGAGCAGCTTGCGGAGGAAGTCACGCACCTTCGGGCCTTCCAGGTCGAGTACCGTCATGTGGGAGACGTCGAACATGCCGGCGTCGGTGCGCACCGCATGGTGCTCGTCGATCTGCGAGCCGTAGTGGACCGGCATGTCCCAGCCGCCGAAATCCACCATGCGGGCGCCGGCCGCCACATGGGTGTCGTAGAGAGCTGTGCGTTTACCCATCTAAAGGGGAAGCCTCGAGAGGTGGAAAATCAAAAGGCGGCGGGAAGCCCGCCGCCCGCTCGTGATCCTTAAAATCGGGGCCCCGCGCGCGGGAAAAGACCCGCTTGGGAGGCGCAAAATGATACCGGAAAGGCCCTCCCTACACCATGCCGCCCTTGCTGGAGCGGCGAGTTCCGGTAGAGTGAGACGTGGTTTCTTGCAGGAATAGTAGACTGCTGTAGATGGCCAGAATCTTGATGACATGGGAGCTGGGCGCTGGTTACGGCCATCTGGCCCCGCTCCTCGCCTTGGCGAAGCCTCTCAAGGCCCAGGGCCACGAGATCGCCTTCGCCGCCCGCGACCTCAAGACCGCGGCAGCGCTACTCGAAGGCACCGGCATCGCCGTATACCAGGCGCCCGCAAACCTAGAGCCCGCCCAGGGCCTCACCCTGCACAGCTTCCCGCAGATCCTGCTCAACACCTGCTTCGACGACCCGGAGGGATTGCACGCGCGGGTGCAGGCCTGGCGCAAGCTCTACACGGAGTTCAAGCCGGACCTGCTGGTCTCTGACCATAGCCCTACGGCCCTGCTCGCCGCCCGCGGCCTCAGCTTCCCCAAGCTGCCCATCGGTTACGGCTTCCTGATTCCGCCGGACGTAACGCCCTTGCCGTCCCTCCGACCCTGGTTGGACGCCGGCCCGGAGGACCTGGTCAAAGATGAGGCCCGCGCGCTGGACATGGCGAACGGCGTGCTCGTGAGACTCGGCGTCGAGCGGCTCAAGTCCATCGCGAAACTCTACAACGCGCCTCGCCAGCCCCTGTTCACTTTCAAGGAACTGGACAATTACGCCGCCGAGCGCAAGCGGGGCGAGTACTGGGGACCGCTGGTGGTGAGTTCAGGCAAGCGCCCCCAATGGCCGGCAGGCGAAGGCAAGCGCATCTTCGCGTACCTGCGGCCCTTCCAGACCCTGCCTGCCCTGCTGGAGTCCCTGCAGGCGGCGGGTCAGCCCACCCTCATCCACATACCGGGACTCGCGCCGGAGCTGCGTGCACAGTATGCCGAGGGGAACCTCGCGTTCTCCGAGGAACCCTTGGACATCCCCACCGTGGCGCGGGAATGTGACCTCGCCATACTGCACGGCGGCCACGGCACTCTCGCGCGCATGTTGCTCGCGGGCAAGCCCCTGCTGCTGCTCCCCCTGCACCTGGAGATGCTCATCAACACCCAGGCCGCGGTTAAACTAGGGGCCGCCCTCGCCGCACCCCAGCTCAAGCCGGAAGGCATGCGACAGAAGCTCGAACGCCTGCTGCAGGAGCCCGCCTGGGGCGGAGCCGCGCGCCGTTTCGCGGAACGTTACGCAAAGCTCGAGGTCGAACGCATACCGGATGATTTCGCGGCGCTGGCCGAGAAGTTGATGGCCTGAAGCCTGGAGGATCTATGCGATTGAGCAACGCCTGTCTCGTGTTCGCCCTGCTCGCTGCCGGCACCCCGGCCCTGGCTGAAGGTCCATCGCCGAGCGCCGCACTGCATGCGCTCTTCGACCGCGAGTGGGACCGAGCCATGCGCGAGAACCCGCTCTATGCATCAGACCTGGGCGATTACCGCTATAACGACCAGTGGCCGGACGTGAGCCTCGCGGCTGTAGAGCGTTCTCATGCGGCAAATCAGCGCGCCCTAGACGACCTCGCCAAAATCGATCGCGCCGCGCTCAACGCTGAAGACAAGGTGAGCTACGACCTCTTCAAGTGGGAGCATCTGGACGCACTCGATTCGTACCGCTTCCACGAGTACCTGTTCCCCGTCAACCAGCTCGGCGGTATCCAGACCGTGGGCGACATCACGACCCAGTCGCTGCGCTTCGAGAAGCTCAAGGATTACCAAGACTGGCTGGCGCGGCTGCACGGGTTCGGCACGTACATGGACCAGACCATCGCCTTGCTGCAGCAAGGCGTGGACGAACAGCGCGTGCTCCCCAGGGTGGTGGTCGACCGCATCCCTCAGCAGATCGCCGACAACATCGTCGGCGACGTGACCCAGAGCCCTTTCTACGCGCCTTTCCTCAAGCGTCCCACGTTCATCGGCGCCGACGCTTTCGCCGCCATGCAGGTCCAAGCGAAAGCGGATATCGCGGGCATCGTGATTCCGGGCTACAGGAAATTGCAAAGCTTCTTCAATAGCACTTACCTACCCAAGGCCCGCACCGCGCTTGCTGTGACCAGCTTGCCCGATGGCCGGGATTACTACGCCTATCTAGTGCGGCATTTCACCACTACCGATATGACACCGGAGCAGGTGCATGAACTCGGCCTCAAGAAGGTGGCGGAGATCCATCAGCAGATGCTAGACGTCATCGCCAAGAGCGGGTTTAAAGGAAGTTTCAGCGATTTCCTGCACTACCTGCGCAGCGACCCGAAGTTCTACTACACGGATCCGGACGACCTCCTGGAGGCTTATAAAGCCGAGGCCAAGACCATCGATCCGCTGCTGGTGAAGGAATTCGGCCACCTGCCGCGCGTCCCCTGGGGCATCGCCGTGATCCCGGCCGACCAGGCGCCCAATACCTATCCTGCCTATTCACAGCAACCGTCCGCCGATGGCAACCGTGCCGCCTTCATGGTGGTGAACCTCTACAAGCCCGAAACCCGGCCGAAGTATGAGATCCCCGTACTCACCTGCCACGAAGGCCGGCCGGGTCATGCCCTGCAATTGTCCCTCGCCATGGAGATGACCGGCCTGCCGAATTTTCGCCGCTTCGGCTACTTCAACGTCTACGGCGAGGGCTGGGCGCTGTACACGGAGATACTTTGCGGCGAGCTGGGCCTCTACAACGACCCGAAGACGAACCAACCGGACCCTTACCTGGAATTTGGCGCCCTCTCCTACCAGATGTGGCGGGCCGTCCGTCTCGTGGTGGACACGGGAATCCATGATTTCGGCATGACCCGGGAGCAGGCGGTGCAGATGTTCAAGGACAACACCGCATTGACCGATCAGAACATCGGCACCGAGGTGGACCGCTACATCGCCTGGCCTGGCCAGGCGCTCTCTTACATGGTGGGGGAGATCAAGATACTGGAACTACGCCAACGCGCGAAAGACAAGTTGGGAAACAAATACGACGAGCGCGCATTCCATGACGTGATCTTGGAGAACGGCACCGTACCTTTAAACGTGCTCGAGACGATAGTCGATGGATGGATAGACGGGCAGCTGAAGTAGCGGACCGTGGTCGCGTGCCGTTCCGCAGAACGTTGCACAACGCTCGAGGTCGAACGTATACCGGATGATTTCGCGGTGCTGGCCGAGAAGTCGATGGCCTGAAGCCTGGAGGATCTATGCGATTGAGCAACGCCTGTCTCGTGTTCGCCCTGCTCGCTG
>DATIEQ010000324.1:0-6049 GCA_035455665.1 Gammaproteobacteria bacterium
CTCTTGGTTCCCCTTCATCATAGAAACAACAGCATCGGCCAAGGTTCTCGAAGGGCGGATTTTCCCGTTGTCGATGCGATACATCAGGTTGTTGATGTCTCCATACCTGATGTTTTTCTTGAGAAACGCGGCCAACCTGGCCGCATCATCTGATATGAAAATAGGCGCCTTCTTGATATGTTCGGCATAGAACGGCGCTTCGATGACATCGCGGCGATCCAGGTTGTGCAGATAGGCGCATGGGACCAGGGAGATACCCTCTTCCCTGACGGTCACGTTGAAATCACGTATCAAGGAAACGTAGGACCAGGCTTGATATGAAGGATGCCTTGTCTCGACCATCGCGCCGCCCATGGTGGTGCGCACGATCGCGTCCTTCTTGGTGGATTCGACCTCACTCCATTGCTTCAACTCCACCAATACAGCTGTGTCGTTCCTGTCCGCGTCCTGACCGGCGAGGATGAAATCCACGCGTTTGTTCGTGAGAGGTATGGCATATTCGATGCAGACGTTCGAATCGGCCGGCAACTCCTCGTCCGCCAGTAGATGCGCCATGTAATGCATAGAGTTCCTCCATGCCAACACCTCGCTCTTACTCACGCGCCTCAAGAGCTTTCGCTGCAGTTCGGAATGGATGGTCTTGTGGATGCGGTTCGACCGGACGTCGTCTACGAACTGGGTCCGGGTGGAGGAGTAGACGATCATGACTTGGCTTTTCGCCTAGCCTTCAGCCCCGATGCTTTGGTTGCGCGGCCCTTGGCCAGGGCCACCGGATAGCGCCGGCTGTTCTTGGTGATTTTCCTGTGGGATTCGGTCAACAGATCTATCCCAAGCTTGTCTGCCAACAAGGTGAGATAGATCAGGACGTCGGCCATCTCTTCAGCTACAGCCGCTCGATCCTTCGCCTTCAGTTCCTTCGACTGCTTCTCGGTGAGCCACTGGAACCTTTCCAGGAGTTCGGCCGCCTCGACCGACAATGCCATCGCTAGATTCTTCGGGGAATGGAACTGCCCCCAATCGCGCTCCTTGGCGAAAGCCCGCACTCTCTCTCGAAGCTCTTCCATGTCTTTCATAGGTCGTGAGTTCTGGTTTTCAGCTGAGGTAACCCGGGAATAGTCCGCATATGTTTCCTTGCCATATGCATATGTCGGACTACCTTATATTAAGAAAGCGCCTTCCGCACCCACACCGCTGCTATAGCGGATTTCGAGGCGCCTCGAGAATGAGGGATTTTGTTCCTTGGCTAGGCGCCGACGACCGAACAGAGGGAGCGTACTCTTCATGTACGTGACCGATTGCGAGGTTGGCGGCAACGACGCCAGGGGACAAAAGAGCCATTCTCGGACGCTGGTATAATGCGCGCGCATTTTCCGGTTGGAGCCAGCCCTTGAACCAGGCCTTTCTCGCTCATCTGCGCAAGGAGACCCAGGCCCTGCACGAGGCCGGCCTCTATAAGTCCGAGCGCATCATCGCCACGCCCCAGCAGGCAGCCATCCGCGTCCAGGGCGGTACGGAAGTCCTCAACTTCTGCGCCAACAATTACCTCGGGCTCTCGGACCATCCGGCGCTCGTCAAGGCGGCGCAGGACTCGCTGCCCAAGTACGGTTTCGGCATGTCCTCGGTGCGCTTCATCTGCGGGACCCAGACGGTGCACAAGGAGCTCGAGGCCCGGCTCGCGAAGTTCCTCGGCATGGAGGACAGCATCCTCTATGGGTCCTGCTTCGACGCGAACGGCGGGCTATTTGAGACACTGTTGGACGAGCAGGATGCGGTCATCAGCGACGCCTTGAACCACGCCTCTATCATCGATGGCGTGCGTCTGTGCAAGGCGAAGCGTTATCGCTACAACAACAACGACATGGCCGACCTCGAAGCCCGGCTCAAGGAAGCGGACGCCGCCGGCGCCCGCTACAAGATGATCGCCACCGACGGCGTGTTCTCCATGGACGGCATCATCGCGAACCTCAAGGGCGTCTGCGATCTGGCGGACAAGTACGGGGCCCTGGTGATGGTGGACGATTCCCACGCGGTGGGCTTCATGGGCGAGCATGGCCGCGGCAGCCACGAGTTCCGCGGCGTCATGGGCCGGGTGGACATACTCACGGGCACCTTGGGTAAAGCCATGGGCGGCGCGTCCGGCGGCTACACTGCCGCCAGCAAGGAGATCGTGGAGTGGCTGCGGCAGCGCTCCCGCCCCTACCTGTTCTCCAACAGCCTCGCGCCGGTGATCACCGCCACCTCCCTCAAGGTGTTGGATATCCTGGAAGGCAGCAACGAGTTGCAGAAGAAGCTCCACGAGAACAGCCGCCATTTCCGCACCGGCATGCAGAAACTGGGCTTCAGGCTTGCGGGCGCTGACCACCCCATCATCCCGGTGATGCTCGGGGACGCGAAGCTCGCCAAGAGCATGGCGGATGAGCTCCTGAAGGAAGGCATCTACGTGATCGGCTTCTCCTTCCCGGTGGTGCCCAAGGACCAGGCCCGCATCCGCACCCAGATGTCGGCGGCCCACGAGAAAGAACACATCGAGAAGGCCATCGCGGCTTTCGGCAAGGTCGGGCGCAAGCTCGGCGTGATCAAATAATCGAGGTCATCCGATGAAAGCTCTGGTCAAAGCGAAAGCCCAGGAAGGAATCTGGCTGCAGGATATGCCGAAACCAAAGATCGGGCATAACGATCTCTTGATAAAGGTGAAGAAGACCGCCATCTGCGGCACCGACATCCACATCTACAACTGGGACGAGTGGGCCAGCAAGACCATCCCGGTGCCCATGACCGTGGGCCACGAGTTCGTGGGCGTGGTGGCGGAGATCGGCAGCGAGGTGCAGGGCTTCAAGGTGGGCGACCGGGTCTCGGGCGAGGGCCATATCACCTGCGGGCACTGCCGCAACTGCCGCGCCGGCCGCCGGCACCTGTGCCGCAACACTGTCGGCGTGGGCGTGAATCGTCCCGGCTGTTTCGCGGAATATTTAGCCATCCCGGCCGTGAACGCCTTCCCCTTGCCGGACGACATCAGCGACGACATCGCCGCCTTCCTGGACCCGCTCGGCAACGCCACCCACACGGCGCTGTCCTTCGACCTCGTGGGCGAGGACGTGCTCATCACCGGCGCCGGCCCCATCGGCTGCATGGCCGCGGCCATCGCCAAGCACGTGGGCGCGCGCCACGT
Organism: Gammaproteobacteria bacterium; assembly: GCA_035455665.1. Taxonomy (GTDB): domain Bacteria; phylum Pseudomonadota; class Gammaproteobacteria; order Natronospirales; family REEB76; genus DASUBN01. The sequence goes on from DATIEQ010000324.1 coordinate 3,170, forward strand.
GGTCATCACCGACGTGAACGACTACCGCCTGGAGCTCGCCAGCAAGCTCGGCGCCTCCCGCGCCGTGAACGTGACCAAACATAAGCTCGAGGACGTGATGAAGGACTTAGGCATGAAGGAAGGCTTCGACGTCGGTCTCGAGATGTCCGGCGTGCCCCAAGCCTTCCGCCAGATGCTCGAGGTCATGAACCACGGCGGCAAACTCGCGCTGCTGGGCCTCCTGCCGAAGGATGCCGCCATCGAATGGGACAAGGTGATCTTCAAGGGGCTGTTCCTGAAGGGTATCTACGGCCGCGAGATGTTCGAGACCTGGCACAAGATGGTGAGCATGCTGCAGAGCGGCCTCGATATCGGCCCGGTGCTCACCCACCACTACCCCATCCAGGACTTCCAGCAGGGTTTCGACGTGATGCGTTCGGGTAAATCCGGCAAGGTCGTGCTGGACTGGAATTGACGGGGCAAGCCCTCTAACGCGCCTCTCTCCCGGTTGCCGCCGCGGCGCAGGCAGCGTAGCGTGTTGGGACTTTATTCCCGGCCCAACCCGCGAGGCCCACGATGACTCTCCGAACCTGGCTGCTCGGCTTCTTCAGCCTCATCGTCGCCGGCACTTGCCTCGCGCTGCCCTTCGTACCCCAGACGATCCTGCCCTTCAACCTGGTACCGCTCTTCCAGGAGAAGGCAGCAGAGATCCAGCCGAGCCCCTTCGGCGTGCCGCTGCCCGCGGGACTCGAGTCCGGCGACCGGATCTATCTTCAGGACAACGACCCGATCACGCGCGCCGCCTTCGTCGTGGGTTTGGGCACCCCACCCGCAGGCACGACATTCACGTTGCACGTGCGCCGCAACGGCGAACCGCATGCCGTGGACGTGAAGTTCGTGCCGCTGGAACTCAGCGGCATGAACCTCCTCAGCCAGATCGCCGGCGACGCCCTGGTGGTGCTCGTATCGGCCCTGGGGCTTCTGCTGTTGTGGCGTGGCGAGGGCCTGGCTGCCCTCGGCGTGGCCGTCTGGTGCTTCTCCACGGTGGCGAATGCAATACCCAGGACCCTGCCTTTACCATTCGACTACTCGACGTGGTTCTCCTGGACCGGCCTGCTCGTGGACAGCATCGGCACACTCATCGGCCTGTACCTCATCGCCGAGGGGCTCACGGCCGGGACCGCCGAACCGACCACACGACGCCGCGCCCGCACCCTGTTCTGGCTGGCGCTGGCGATCTATTTCGCGAACGTCATGGTCCAGGACTCCCGCATCGTCTTGACCGGCGATGCCACTTACCTGAGATTCGGCTCCATCATCGTCATCCACGTCCTGGTCTTCGTCATCCCGCTGTGGATGCTGCTCGCGGGCCGCCGCCGTGCCTCGCCGTTGAACCGCGCGCGTATCCGCTGGATATTGTTCAGCTTGGTGGTGCTGCTGCTCACCTACCTGCTCCCCTTCGTCGCCGGCGTGGTCCAGGTGAGCCCCGCCGTAGGCAACCTCGTCCTCACCGGACTCACGGGGGCGGCCTTCACCGGCTTCGCCTACGCGGTGCTCAAGCACAGACTGGTCTCGTTGGAGCTGGTGCTGAACCGCGCTCTCGTCTACGGTCTCATCACCTCGCTGGTGGTGGGCGTGTTCGCTGTGCTGCTCGCCTTCCTGGAACGCACCGCGCTCAACACCGAGACCAATCGCTTCCTGGCGCTGCTCATCCCCTTGCTGCTCGGCATGGGCTTGAACGCGCTCAAGCAGAAGGTGGATCTCTATATCAACCGCTATCTCTTCCGGCACCGGCACCGGGCCGAGGCGGCCCTCGGCCAGTTCGCGCGCACCTGCGCCTTCGTGGAAGACCCGGAGCGGCTGCTGGACCTCGCCGCCGAGGAGGTCTTCAAATACAGCGGCGCGCAGAACCTCGCCATCTATCTCAGCCACGCAGGAGCGAAAGAGGCAAAGCTCGTGCGTCAGAAAGGCGCGTCCCTGTCGCCTGGCAGGCTCGCGGCGGATGACCTGGCATTCTTGAGGCTCAAGGCAGGTGACGCGGAAGTGGATCTGCACGGCGTCACGAGCGCGCTCGGCAGCGACGGCTATGCCTACGGCTTCATGGTGCGCGGCGAGGTCCTGGGCTTCATGGTCTGCGGCCCGCGCCCTGCAGAGGCCTATAGTCTCGAAGAGCGGCGCCTCTTCGGCCAGGTGGCCCATCAGGCGGGCGTGGCCTTGCACGCGTTGCGCCTCCAAGAGCAGCAACGGCTGCTGCGCGACATCGCCGACGGCACCTACAAGAGCCTACCCACGGCGCGGGCGAAGGCCAAGGCGCTCATCGGCCCACGCCTCGCCTCCTGAGACCCTTCCGAGGACGGACCATGCCCTGGAGACTCGAGTTCACGGATGAAGGCAGCATCGTCAAGGTCGTGTACGAGGGCACGTTCGGGGCTGAGGAGCTGCGCGCAGCGACGCATGAGATCTTGTCGGCCATGACCGAACGGAAGACGATTCGTGCGCTGCTCGATTGCTACGAAGCGCACATGGACGTACCCGTCATCAACGTCTATCAATTGCCGGATCTCTACGAATCCCGCGGCATCACCCGCCATACCCGCGCCGCCGTGGTGCTGCCCAAGGACAAGTACCGGCTGGACATCTACGAGTTCTACGAGGACGTGTGCCGCAACCGCGGGTATAACGTGAAGCTGTTCGAGGATAGAGAGGCGGCGTGGAAATGGCTGCAGGAAACGTGATGTCTATCGAATGGAATTAACAATTCGTCCAGCGTGAATGCGCATTCAGGCCGAGTGCGATTCTCATGACACGACCAACCCCACGCTAGATATGGAACGAATCGAGGGCAGACTTGAAATCCGCCTCGTGGTCCTTATATGAGCTCTCCAGGGCCGTGCATGTGAC
>DATIEQ010000325.1:0-13445 GCA_035455665.1 Gammaproteobacteria bacterium
CGCTGAAACTCATGGAGCTCGGCGTGGCTCCCGCGCCCGCTCTGGAATACCTCAAGTACGCCCCGCCGCCGCAGCGGGTGGGCGGCCACAAGGTGGAGTCTGTCGAGGCGCTCGTGAAAGAACTGCGCAACCGCGGGGTGCTGGCATGAGCCGCATCCTGGTCATCGCCGAGCACGACGGCAAGACGCTCAACAACAGCACTGCCCGTGCGGTGAGCTGCGCCCTCGCCATCGGCGGCGAGATCGACGTGGCGGTCTTCGCCGCGGACGGCAAGGCCGTGTGCGAGGCGGCCGCGAAGCTCAAGGGCGTGCAGCGGGTGCTGCGCGTCGCCCGGCCCGAGAACGGCGCGCCGCTCGCGGCGGTGCTGGCGCCGCAGATCGCGAAACTCGCCGCGGGTTATACCCACGTGCTCGCGCCCTCCACCACCTTCGGCAAGGACGTTCTGCCCCGCGCAGCGGCCCTCGTGGGCGTGCCCCAGGTGAGCGACGTGATGAAAGTGCTGGACCCCGCGACCTTCGAGCGGCCCATGTACGCGGGCAACGCCATCGTGACGGTGAAGGCGCCGGCGAAACCCTGCATCTTCGCCACGGTGCGCACCGCCTCCTGGCCCGCCTGCGGCGAAGGCGGCTCCGCGTCCGTGGCAGACACCCAGGCGGACGCTCCGGTGTCCACTCACAGTCGTTACGTGGAACTCAAGAAGGATGAGTCGAGCCGGCCCGACCTCCAGTCCGCATCCAGAGTGGTCTCCGGCGGCCGTGGCGTGGGCAGCAAGGAGAATTTCGCCATCATCTACAAGCTCGCCGACAGGCTGGGCGCCGCCGTGGGCGCCTCCCGGGCCGCGGTGGATGCGGGTTTCGTGCCCAACGACCTGCAGGTGGGCCAGACCGGCAAGATCATCGCCCCGGAGCTCTACCTGGCCATCGGCATCTCGGGCGCCATCCAGCACATCACCGGCATCAAGGACGCCCGCACCATCGTCGCCATCAACAAGGATCCGGATGCCCCCATCTTCCAGGTGGCGGACTTGGGCCTGGTGGGCGACCTCTTCCAACTCCTGCCGGAGCTGGAGAAGGCCCTGGAAAAGCCGTGAGCGGCCGGAACTAATCGCCGTGAATCCAGGTCATAGCGTCAAACTACTAGACTCCCGCCGGCTTGGGGCCGGCGGCCATCCCTTATTCATTACGCCACCCCGAGGACTCTCCATGAAATCCGCACCCCTCCTGGCCGCATTGCTCCTGGCCTGCGCCCTGCCCGCCCTGGCGGACGACGCGAAGCCCGCAACTCCGGCGACCCCCGCTGCCGACGACAACACCAAGCCCAAGGAATCCGTCACCACGGGCAGCGTCAGCATCGGCGGCAGCAAGATCAGCTATCACGCCACCGCCGGCACCCTCATCCTCAAGAACGACAAGGACGAGCCCGCCGCCAGTGTGTTCTTCGTGTACTACGCGAAGGACGGCGCCGCGCCGTCGAGCCGCCCGGTGACCTTCTTCTTCAACGGCGGCCCCGGCTCCGCCACCATCTGGCTGCACATGGGCGCCTTCGGCCCGCAGCGCGTGCGCACCAGCAACGACAGCCATACGCCCGCCGCACCGTACACGCTCGTCAATAACGAAGACAGCCTGCTCGACGTCACCGATGAGGTGTTCATCGATGCGGTCGGCACCGGCTTCAGCCGCGTGGTCGGTAAAGGCGACGGCAAGGACTACTACGGCGTGGACCAGGACGGCAAGGCGTTCAGCGCCTTCGTGCAGCAGTTCCTCTCCAAGTACGGCCGCTGGAACTCGCCCAAGTACGTGTTCGGCGAAAGCTACGGCACCATCCGTGGTCCGGTACTGGCGCTGGACCTGGAGCAGGCTTCCGTTGACCTGAATGGCCTGATCCTGCTCTCCGCCATCCCCAACACCGACATCAGCGCGGACGGCGACAGCCTGAACCCGAGCATCGACGTCCCCTTCGCGCTGGTGCTACCGACCCAGGCGGCCATCGCCTGGTACCACGACAAGGTGCCGAACAAGCCGGCGAAACTCGAGGATTTCCTCAAAGACGTCGAGCATTTCGCCATGACGGACTACCTGACGGCGCTCAACGCCGGCTCGACGCTCGACCCGGCCGTGAAGAAGCAGATCGCACAGAAGCTCTCGTCCTACACCGGCCTCTCAGCGGACTACTGGATGAAAGCCAATCTGCGCGTGACTGGCGGCCAATTCGAGCATGAACTCATGCGCGACTCCGACGAGCTCGCCGGCCGCCTGGACGGCCGCTTCAAGGGTTATGCCCTGGATCCGCTGGGCGAGAACTCCGAGTACGACCCGCAGTCCTCCGGCATCAGCTCCGCCTACGTGTCGCTGTTCAACGACTATGCGCGCAAGACGCTGAACTACGGCAAGTCGGACGAGACCTACATCCCGCTGAGCTTCGAGGTGAACGGCAAGTGGGACTTCAAGCACCAGAACCCGTTCGGCCAGGGTTTCCCCGGCGCCACCAACGTGCTGCCGGATCTCGCCATCGCCATGGGACAGAACCCCACCATGAAGGTGATGCTCACCGGCGGGTACTATGACTTGGCCACGGCATTCTATGCCGCACAGTTCCAGATGCAGCATCTGCCCATGGACGATAAACTGCAGGCCAACATCTCGTACGCCTGGTATCCCTCCGGGCACATGGTGTACGCCAACGAGGCCTCTGCGAAGGCCCTGCATGACGACGTGGCGAAGTTCATCAACGACTCGCACAAATAAGCCCATAGATCCAGTGCAGATCGAAGGGCCGGCGGACGCCGGCCCTTTTCTTTTGCCCCCCGCCGATTCAGCCTGGGACACAAACCTGAGATAATCCTGCCTCCTTGGGACACGCCACGACCCCCATGACCCAGCCCCTCTGGACACCCGACCCCGAGCGCAGCCAGCAGGCCAACATCACCCGTTTCCTGGAATACATACAGCGGGAATGCGATCCCCACGTCATGAACCAGCACGCCCTCTACCGCTGGTCGGTGGCGGAGCCGGAGCAGTTCTGGAGCCACGTGTGGGCGTTCTGCGGCATCAAGGCGAGCAAGAGCTGGGACCGGGTGCTCACGGACGGCGACAAGATGCCGGGCGCCACGTGGTTCAGCGGCAGCCGGCTCAACTTCGCCGAGAACCTGCTGCGTTACCGGGACGAGCGTCCCGCCATCATCTTCCGTTCCGAACATGGCGACCGCCTCTCCCTGAGCTACCGAGAACTCCACCGGCAGGTGGCGGGTCTCGCCGACGCCTTCAGGAAGTCCGGCGTCAAGAGCGGCGACCGGGTGGCGGGTTTCATGCCGAACCGGCCGGAAGCGGTCATCGGCATGCTGGCCGCCACCAGCCTGGGGGCCGTCTGGTCCTCCTGCTCGCCGGATTTTGGCATCAACGGCGTGCTGGATCGCTTCGGCCAGATCGAACCGAAGGTGCTCATCACCACCGACGGCTACCACTATTCCGGCAAGGTGATCGACTCCCTCGAACGCATCCGCGGCGTGCTGGAGAAGCTGCCGAGCATCGAGCGCGTGGTGGTGGTGTCCTACGTGAGCGAGAAGCCCGACCTCTCGACGCTGCCGACGGCGGTGCATTGGGCGGACTATCTCACGGACGCGACTGAGATCCGCTTCGAGCAACTGTCCTTCGATCACCCCGTCTACATCATGTATTCCTCGGGCACGACGGGCGTACCGAAGTGCATCGTGCACGGCGCCGGTGGCACCCTGATCCAGCATCTGAAGGAGCTGGTGCTGCACACGGACCTCAAGCGCGAGGACGTGATCTTCTACTTCACCACCTGCGGCTGGATGATGTGGAACTGGCTCGTCTCGAGCCTCGCCGTAGGCGCCACCGTGCTGCTCTACGACGGCTCGCCCTTCCACCCGGACAACTACATCTTGTGGCGCATCGCAGCGGAGGAAGGCATCAGCATATTCGGCACCAGCGCCAAATACCTGGCAGCGCTGGAGAAGTTCCGCGCCAAGCCGGCCGCCAAGTACGCCTGGCCGCGCCTGCGCACCATCGCTTCCACCGGTTCACCGCTCCTGCCGGAGAACTCCGAGTACACCTACCGGGAGATCAAGAAGGATGTATGCCTGTGCTCCATCTCCGGCGGCACCGACATCGTCTCCTGCTTCGCCCTCGGCAATCCGACGCTGCCGGTCTACTCCGGCGAGCTGCAGTGCCGCGGCCTGGGGATGGCGGTGGAGATCTGGGATGAACAGGGCAGGCCGCTGCAGGGCCAGCCGGGCGAACTCGTATGCGTGAAGCCCTTCCCCTCCATGCCGGTGTTCTTCTGGAACGACCCGGACGGGAAGAAGTACCACGACGCCTATTTCGACGTGTACCCGAACGTCTGGCGCCACGGCGACTGGGCGGAACTCACGGCCCACGAGGGCCTCATCATCTACGGGCGTTCCGACGCCACGCTCAACCCCGGCGGCATACGCATCGGGACCGCCGAGATCTACCGGCAGGTGGAGAAGCTGCCGGAGGTCGTCGAGAGCCTGGCGGTGGGCCAGGACTGGAAGGGGGACGTGCGGGTCATCCTGTTCGTGCGCCTGCGTGAGGGCGTGTCGCTCGACGACGACCTGCGCGAGCGCATCAAGACGGTCATCAAGGACAACACCACGCCGCGCCACGTACCTTCCAAGATCATCGCCGTACCGGACATCCCGCGCACCATCAGCGGCAAGATCACCGAACTTGCGGTGCGTAACGTCATCCACGGCCGGCCGGTGAAGAACACCGATGCGCTCGCCAACCCGCAGGCGCTGGAGCATTACCGCAACCTGCCCGAGCTCGCCCGCTGAACGTGGCGGACCGCGCCATCCCGTCGCATACCCCGCGCCAGCACTACGAGGCGGAACTCGCGCGCCTCGGCTACGAACGGGACGCGTCGCAAATACGGGCGGTGGAGGCCCTGGATGAACTGCACGCGCATCTCCTGGCCGCGCCCGCGCCGTCCTGGTGGCAGCGGGTCCTGGGGAGAGACGTGCCACCCGTGAAAGGACTGTACCTGTGGGGAGGCGTCGGCCGCGGCAAGACCTGGCTCATGGACGGCTTCTTCGAAGGCCTGCCCGTCGCTGAGAAACGGCGCCTGCACTTCCATCGCTTCATGCACGAGGTGCATGCGCGCCTGAAGGCGCTGCCGGACCGGGAGGATCCCCTCAGGGACGTGGCGGCCGGATTCCGGGAACAAGCACGCGTGCTGTGCTTCGACGAGTTCTTCGTCTCGGACATCACCGACGCCATGCTGCTCGGCCGCCTCTTCCAGCAGCTCTTCGCCCTGGGCGTGACGCTCGTCGCCACCTCCAACCTGCCGCCGGACGAGCTCTACAAGGACGGCCTGCAGCGGGCGCGGTTCCTGCCTGCGATCCGTCTCCTCAAGCACCATACCCGGGTCTTGAACGTGGACGGCGGTACCGATTACCGCCTGCGCCACATGCAGGGACTCTCCCTGTACCACGTGCCCGCCGGACCCGGCGCGGACGTGGCCCTGGCCGGGATGTTCGAGCACCTCACGGGCCAGCTGCCCGCCCGCGGTGACACGCTGCTGATCAACGACCGCCCCATCCCGGCGCGACGGCACGCGGACGGAGTCGCCTGGTTCGATTTCGCGGCCCTCTGCACCGGGCCGCGCAGCCCCGAGGACTACATCGAGATCGCCCGCAGCTTCCACACCCTGCTGCTCTCGGACATCCCGCCGCTCGGCCCGGAGCAGGAGGACGAGGCACGGCGCTTCATCGCCCTGGTGGACGAGCTCTATGACCGGCGGGTGAAGCTCGCCGCCTCGGCCGCCGTCTCCCTCGAGGGCCTGTACACGGGGCGCCGGCTCGGCTTCGAGTTCCAGCGGGCCCAAAGCCGCCTGACGGAAATGCAGACGAAAGCGTATCTCTCCTTACCTCATTTACCGTAAAATGCGCGGCTTCCAAGAGAAGCCGATCACTATCATTAAGAGGTTGACGATGTCTTCTCCCATGCCTTTCGACCAGCAAGCCTTCGACCAGTGGCATGCCGCCCAGCAGAAGCAGGTGGCCGACTACCTGCGCAAGCTCGAGGCCTTCGAGGGAGACATCACCGGTGAATGGCTGTGGATCATCCCGCACCGCGCCATGCTCGGCCGCGTGTGGCCCAAGCGCGGGGCGCCCTCGCCCAAGCTCTGGGTCATCACCGGTGTCGTGCCCACCGACCACGTGGAAGCCGGGGCCGCGCGCAACTGCCGCGAGGCGGCACGCTACTTCGCCATGCGCTGGCAGCTCGAAGCGGCGCGCCTCGGCCGGGGCGACGGCACCGCTGATCAAGCCGGAGGCAAGATCGACTGGGACGACATGCAGAACAACATCGCACGGCGCGCCGAGTGGCTGCATGAGCTCATGCAGGATAATCGCCGCTGGACACCGGACGGCCTGCCGCTGTTCCGCGTCGACATCGAGGCCGCGCAGCTGTAATCGATCGCGCCCATCCAAAATAAAAAGGCCGGGCAGTAGCCCGGCCTTCTATTTCCTCTTATGCAGCCGTTCAGCGGCTGCAACGTCGGCGTAGCGCTGCAAACCCCGCCAACAAACCGAGCAGGCCAAGGCCAAAGTTGCCACCACCACCGGAGCCACCGCCGTTCGAACCACCCCCGCCTGAACCCGAGCTTTGCGGTACCATGCGGAGCACGTCGTAATAACTGGCAGTTACGTACTGCGTGCCATCCCAGACGACGTCGTTGATCATGGCAGCTTCGCTCGTAACGGCGTAATGCCAGGCGATGCCGTCGGCGCTCGTCATGTACACAGCGTAACCAACCCTGTTGTCACGCCCACCCGCCAGGAATTCGTTATTCCCCCAGATGACCGTACGCCAACTTGTGTTGGTATTGGGAGCGACATTCGACACGAGCGTCCAATGGACCGCATCTGGACTCGTGAATACCGTGGTCACCCCGTTCGGGTCGTTGCCTACGGCGACATAGTTGTTCGCGCCATACGCCACGGAACCGATGCTCACGTTCGAGGTCAAGCCGCTTGTGGAGACCGCCCAAGTGACCGCGTCGCTCGACGTAGCGACGAAGGGTACGCCATTGAGCGTGCCCCAGGCGACCAGTTTGCCGTTCAGGTAGGCGAGATCACCGCTGAATCCGTCGCCAAGGTTCGCCGTCGCACCGGAGGTGCTGATGCTGCCCTTATTTGTCCAGGTTTTTCCGTCCGTGCTGCTGATGATGCTGGGAATGCCGGCGATCGATCCGATTGCAACGAACTGGCTTCCCGTCCATGCCACGCCCGTGTAGGTAGCACCAAAAGGCACCGATGCACCGGTCCAGGACGCGCCGTCCGTGCTCCAGCTGATGTCTGCATTACCGATGTCCAACACGACGAAGACTCCCGCGCCAAAGGCGCCGCAACCCTGCCCCGATGTCTCGGCAAGCAGATTTGTGTCTTCCCTCAGGGCTTCCGGCCAGGTCGCGCCGTCGGAGCTGGATATTGTGCCAAACTCCCCGGGGATCACGAACCTTCCGTTGCCCTGGATGACACACGCATTGAGGTTGGTCTCAGGGCCGGTAAACACCTTCTTCCAGGTGGCACCGTTCGAGCTGGAGTACACACCCGCGTATCCCGCCGCGATGTACTGTCCGCCGCTGTAGAGGAGCGAACTCATGCTGAAGACCGATGCGCCGCGCGGCTCCAGATCCTTGACCAACCAGTTGATGCCGTCGGTGCTGGTGAATACGGCGCTGCTACGACCGAAGCTGCCGGTGTAGTCCGTGCCGGTAGCGACGAACTTTCCATTCAGGTAGGCGGTTCGCGAAAAATACCAGGACTGGCTCGAGCTCAAGGAGGGGATGAAGTTCTCGCTCCAAGTAGCGGCGTCCGGGCTGGTGTATTGGCCATTGGCACCGCCGGCGACATATAGGCCCGCCCCGTACGCGACATCGTTGAGCAATTGCGTATCGAAGAAGTCAAAGCCAGAACTAGGCAATGTCTGGAGACTCCAAGTCAGCCCATCCGATGAGGTGATCAACGCGTCACCTTCGAAGGTGGTCACGCCGCCGACTAACTGATACTGGATTCCGGAGGCGATAAATCCGCTGCCGTTCGAGCCTATGCCGGTGAGCGACACGAACGAGTTCGCGGGCAGGGAGAGGTGCGCCCCAACGGCGGTCCACGTCTGTCCGTCAGTGCTGCGCAGTACCTTGCTCCCGTCCGTCCCGACGACTAGATAGATACCACCCGCAACGGAGATGGCATTCCAGAAACTCGGCCCGTTCGGGCGGGAACGCATGGTCCAGGTGGTGCCGTCCGGGCTGGTGACGACACCATAACCGACGGCGATGAACTGGCTACCGTCCCAAGTCACGTCGTTGTAAAGCCCGCCGGCCGAGGTCGGCAGCGTGGCTCGTTGCCAGGTCTTCAGATCCGTGCTGGTCCAGATACCGTTTCCGGCGGCAGCGACATACAGGCTGCCGTCGGTCGCGAGCGCGCGCATCGTCACGCTGCTGCGCACGCTTTGCCAGGACGCCTGAGCAGCCGTAGCAGTACCCTGGAACAACACGAGATGACAGGCAATAAACAAGCCTGCCCATAACGGGCGGCGAGCGGAGCTGAACATCAGATACCCCTTTTAGGATGTCCTTGGTAACCCTTTCCCAGAAACACCGTCGGAGGTGCTACCTCGTCCCCGGCGGCGTAGGCAGTTTCTAGAATCTGGTTCGAGCCGTCAAGGGACGCGCCACACTCCAAGCAGGCACATGGGCCCTCAGCCGGTCGGGTGCCTGAGGTCCGCGAAATCGTCCACCTTGATGGCCTCGCTACGCAGCGCCTCGGCGGCCTTGAGGGACTCCGCCTCGAAGGCGGTTAGCACGCCCTTCTCCACCGCCTCGTCGATCTGGGCGCCGCCCTTCGCGTGCAGTGCCTTCGCACGCACCGCGACGCGCAGCTTCTCCCGCAGCGGCCGGGTCTCCACCACGAGCTGCAGGGTGTCGTCCAAGAGGCGCACCTTCTCGCGTCGGTCCTTGGGCAGATACATGCCGGCCGTGAGGCGCTCCCGCTCCTCGCCGGGCTTGAGCAGGGTCTCGGCCAGCGCGTGCTCGAGCGGGTCGGAAGGCGCGCGGTAAGGCCTGCCCAGGGGGAAGACCGCGGCACGCAGGCCGAACGCCAACCAGCGGTTCGGCAGGTTCTTGAAGAGAGCGTCGAAACTCTGCTGGATGCGGTAGAGGCTGTCTTCGCACACCCACTGCACCAGCGGCCGGTCGCCGTGGGGGTTGCCCTGGTCATGGTGGTGCTTCAGGGCTGTCGAGGCGAGATAGAGCTGGCTCAGGATGTCGGCCATGCGCGCCGACAGGCGCTCGCGGCGCTTCAACTCGCCGCGCAGGGAGAGCAGCAGCGCGTCCGTCGTGAAGGCGAAGGCCACGCTCATGCGCGTGAGGCGCTGGTAATAGGGCCGGAGCTCCGCCGGGCAGGAGGGTGCGGTGGCGAAGACCGAGCCGCTCAACCCGTGCAGGAACGCCCTGACTTTGTTGCGCGTCACAAAACCCAGGTGCGCGATGACCGCGGCGTCAAAGTCGCGCCGCGCCGCGGGTCCGTCCTCGTCGTTCGCCGCCTGCAGTTCCTTGAGCAGGTAAGGATGGCAGCGAATCGCGCCCTGGCCGAAGGTGATGAGGTTGCGGGTCAGGATGTTGTGCCCTTCCACCGTGATGCCCATCTGCGGATAGCTGTGGTAAGGCCCGAGCGGGTTGCGGGGGCCGATGGCGAGCGCCGCGCCGCCGTGCACGTCCATGGCGTCCTCCATCACCTGCCGGGCACGGGCGGTGAGGTTGTATTTCACCACCGCCGAGACCACCGCCGGCTTGTGCCCCTGGTCCAAGGCCGCCAAGGTCACGAGGCGCGCCGCGTCCATGGCATAGGTGTTGCCGGCGAGGCGCGCCAGCGCCTCCTGGATGCCCTCGAAGCGACTGATGGGCAGCTTGAACTGGCGGCGCACCCGCGCGTACGCGCCGGTGACGCGCGAGGCGAGCTTAGCAGTGGCGGTGCTGAGCGCGGGGATCGAGATGGCGCGGCCGTCGGTGAGGCTCTCCATAAGCATGCGCCAGCCCTTCCCCGCCATGGCCGGGCCGCCGATGATCCAGTCCACGGGGATGAACACGTCCTTGCCGAAGAGCGGCCCGTTCATGAAAGCCATGTGCAGCTGGTCGTGGCGGGTTCCGCTGGAGACGCCGTGGGTGGCCGCCGGCACGAGCGCGAGCGTGATGCCGAGGTGGGCACGGTTGCCGAGCAGGTGCTCCGGATCTTCCAGTTTGAACGCGAGCCCCAGCACCGTCGCCACCGGCGCCATGGAGATGTAGCGCTTCTCGAAGTTGAGGCGGATGCCGAGCACGTCCGGCTTGCCGTGGAACTCGCCGCGGCAGACGACACCGATGTCCGGGATCGAGCCCGCGTCGCTCCCGGCCTCCGGGCCGGTCAGGGCGAAGCAGGGGATCTCCTCGCCGCGCGCCAGGCGCGGCAGCCAAAAGCTCTTCTGCTCCTCGGTGCCGTACTTGAGCAAGAGTTTTCCGGGACCGACGGAGTTGGGGATCATCACCGTGAGTGCGGCGCTGATGCTGCGCGTCGCGACCTTCATCACCACCGAGGCGTGGCCCGTGGCGGAGAACCCCTTACCGCCGTATTCCTTGGGGATGATCATCCCGAAGAAGCCCTGCTCCTTGAGGTAGCGCCAGGTCTGGGGCGTGAGGTCCTTGTCCACTTCGCAGATGCGGTGGTCGTCCAGCATGCCGCAGAGCTGCTCCGTGGGGCCGTCCAGGAACACCTGCTCGTCGGCGCTCAAGCGCGCCGGGGGGAAGTCGAGCAGCTTCTGCCAGTCAGGGGCGCCGCTGAAGAGTTCTCCATCCCACCACACCGTGCCTGCTTCCAAGGCATCCCGTTCCGTTGCGGAGATGTCCGGCATGGATGCCCTATAGAAACGGTACAGGCGGTTGCTGATGGTCCAGCGCCTCAAGGACGGTAAGGTCATCACCAGCAGGAGGGCTGCATAGAGAACCCAGAGGGACCGGACCGCGCCATGCCAGCCGCTTTCGCTCGCCGAGAAGACGATGAGCAAGACACCCATGCCCAGGAACCACGCGCCGCGCCGCGCACCGCCGGCGGCGAGCGCGAGACCCGTCGCCAGGAAGGCGAGTATCCACAACACAACGAGGGCGAAGGACCCCATCTCTCAGACCCCGGGTTCGTTATTCCGCATCCGGCTGTTTGCCGGGCGCAGCGTCGATGAAGGGTTTCAGCGTCAGGCAATGATCGTTGATGCGCCGGATGATCGGGAACGGGGTCAAGTCCGTCTCGAAGCGCCTGGCGTTGAACACCTGGGGCACCAGGCACACGTCCGCGAGCGTCGGCGCATCCCCGTGGCAGCATTTGCCGGTCGCCGGATCCCCCGCCAGGAGTTTCTCCAGCGCCGTGAAGCCCTCGCTTATCCAGCGCTGTATCCAGTGCTTCCGGGCGGCCTCGTCGGCCCTGAACTCCTGCTCCAGGTACTTGATGATGCGCGAGTTGTTGAGCGGGTGGATGTCGCAGGCGACCACCAGCGCGAGCGCCCGCACCCGCGCCCGGCCCAGAGGATCCTTGGGGAGCAGGCGCGGCTCGGGATGGGTCTCTTCCAGGTATTCGATGATGGCGAGGGATTGGGTGAAGGTGTGGCCCTGGTCCACCAGGGAAGGCACGAAGCCTTGGGGGTTCACGGCCTTGTACTCGGGCTTATGCTGCTCGCCGCCGTCCTTGAGGAGATGCACGCAGTGCTGATCCGCCTTCAGGCCCTTGAGGTTCAGGGCGATGCGCACCCGGTAAGCGGCAGAGCTGCGGAAATAGGTGAAGAGTTCCATCAGGGTGCGTACTGCTCGACGGTCTGCTCGATGGCGCCGAAGCAGCTCTCGCCCTTCGCATCCCGCATCTCGATGCGGACCCGGTCGCCGAACTTCATGAAGGGCGTCACGGCCTTGCCGCTCTTGATGACTTCCAGCACCCGTTTCTCGGCGAGGCAGGAGGAGCCTTTCGCCTCGTCCTGGTTCGCCACGGTGCCGGAGCCCACGATGGAACCCGCCGCCAGCGGCCGGGTCTTGGCCGCATGGGCGATCAACTGCGGGAAACTGAACTGCATATCCACGCCCGCCTGGGGTGCGCCGAAGAGCTTGCCGTTCAAGTGGGTGACGAGGGGCAGGTGCACCCTGCCGTCCTTCCAGGCGGGGCCGAGTTCGTCGGGCGTCAGGGCCACGGGCGAGAGGGCCGAGCGGGGCTTGCTCTGCAGGAAGCCGAAACCCTTGGCGAGCTCGTCGGGGATGAGGTTGCGCAGGGATACATCGTTGATGAGCAGCAGGAGCTTGATGTGCTTCGCGGCCACCGCGGGCGTCACGCCCATGGGCACGTCGTCCACCACTACGCCCACTTCGGATTCGAAATCGATGCCCCAGGCCTCATCCGCCATGCGGATGGGGTCCGTAGGTGCCAAGAAACCATCGCTCACGGCATGGTACATGAGGGGGTCGTGCAGGAAACTCGGCGGCATCTCGGCGCCCCGGGCCTTCCTCACCCGCTCCACGTGGGCGAGGTAGGCGCTGCCGTCCACGAACTGGGGGGCGCGGGGAAGAGCGGCCGCGAGATCGGCCGGGTTCAGCTTGAAGGCATCTATGGCCTTGCCCGCATTCAGCGACTCGGAGACAGACTGGAGCTTGTGCCCCGCCAGGGACCAGTTCTCCAAGGCCTGCAGCAAGGTGTGGGCGATCTCCGCCACCTTCACGGCGTGCTGGAGCTTCTTGTCCACGACCACCAACGTGCCGTCGCGACCACCCGACTTAAGGCTTGCAAGCTTCATTCTGGATTCCGTCAAAAAATCGCGGCGTTGGACGCCGCGACCTGATTATGGGCCCTGGCCGCATCAGCGGCGCGTGGGATCGAAGTGTTTCTTGAGGCCCTGCCAGCACTCGTAGTAGTCCGCCTGCAGCTCCTTCGCCTCCAGCGCCTGCTTCGTGGGCCGTATCACGGCGCGGGTCTCGAACATGAAGGCCATGGTGTCGGTCACGTGCGAGGGCTGGGCAGTGTCCGCCGCCACCGCCTTCTCGTAGCTCGCGGCGTCGGGGCCGTGGCCGCTCATGCAGTTGTGGAGACTTGCGCCACCGGGAACGAACCCGCCTTTGCGGCCGCCTTCCTTCGCATCGTACACGCCGGTGATGAGACCCATGAACTCGGAGGCGACGTTCCTATGGAACCATGGCGGGCGGAAGGTGTGCTCCATGGCGAGCCAGCGGGGCGGGAAGATCACGAAGTCCATGTTGGCCGTGCCCGGCGTGTCGCTCGCGGAGGTCAGCACCGTGAAGATGGACGGGTCCGGGTGATCGTAGCTGATGGAGCCGATGGTGTTGAAGCGGTTCAAGTCGTACTTGTAGGGCGCGTGGTTGCCGTGCCAGCCCACCACGTC
>DATIEQ010000326.1:0-2523 GCA_035455665.1 Gammaproteobacteria bacterium
AGGCATCCGAGTAGCTCGCGCGGGTGACGCCGGCCCGCAGGAAGTGCTGGTCCGTGACCGTGACGGAGCCGACGGCGAGGCTCTCCATGAGCTTGGGCTCGCTGCCCTGGCCCACGATGAGCTCGGTGCTGCCGCCGCCGATGTCGACCACCAGGCGCCGCTCGCGGGTGGCCGGCATGTAGGCGCAGACCCCGCGGTAGATGAGTCGTGCCTCCTCGATGCCGCTGATGATCTCGATCGGGTAACCGAGGTTGCGCTCCCCCTGGTAGAGGAAGTCGCCCGTGTCCCGGGCGCGCCGCAAGGTATTGGTGCCCACGGCGCGGACCAGGGTGGGGTTGTGGGCGGAGATGCGGTCGCCGAAGCGCTTCAGGCAGGCGAGCGCCCGGGCCTCCGCCTCGCGGCTGACGCGGCCGCGCTTGTCGAGGCCGGAGCCGAAACGCAGCATCTCGCGCATGCGGTCCAGCACCAGGATGCGCCGGCCCGAGACCCGGGCGATGATCAGGTGGAAGCTATTGGAACCCAGGTCGACGGCAGCGAGGACCCGGGTGGCGGCGGATTTCTTCATGGATTATTGCCGCACATGCCCCGGCGCTGCGAAGGCTTTAGCCTACCCGATATGTCCCTGCTTTGCCGGTGGCCAGCAAACCTCAGACTGCGCCGGCATCGCCCGCGAGCGTGCCGGGATGACGGATGTCCAGCCCTTCCACGAAATAGAACACCTGCTCGCCGATGTTCTTGGCGTGGTCGCCGATGCGCTCCAGGGCGCGGTTGAGCCACAGCACGTAGAGCAGGCGGCGAATGTTGCGCGGGTCCGTGGACATGGCCGCCAGGGAGCGGCTGTTGATGGCCTCGTAGCGCCGGTCCACCGCCTGGTCGCGGTGCAACACGTCCTTGGCGAGCCTCGCGTCGTAGGTCGCGAAGGCGGTCATGGCGTCCCGTGCCATGTCACGCACGTCCGCCCCGAGCTCGGAGAGTTCCCGGTAGTTGTCCTGCGGGCGGTCCAAGAGGGCGAGCTGGGCCGCCATGCGCGCCACCTTCTCCGCCTCGTCGCCCATGCGTTCCAGGTCCGCCACGATCTTGATGATCGAGAGCACGAAACGCAGGTCCACGGCGGTCGGCTGGCGGCGCACGATGACCTGGCTGCACTCGCCGTCGATGATCACTTCCAGGTGATCGATGCGCTGGTCGTCGTACTCCACGCGCCGCGCCAGGGCGCGATCGGCCGACACCACGGCCTGCACCGCCGAACCTATCTGCTCTTCCACCAGCTGCCCCATGTCGAGGGTCCGTTGGCGGATGCGCATCAGGTCCTCGTTGAAGGCATGGGAGATATGGCTGGCGAGATCCTGTCGTTCCAAGGCGCCGTCATCCTGAAGCTTCTGTTACGAGCCTCAGGTTGGCAGCGGCATGTAACCGCGAGATGACGGTGGCTTGACGGTTCGGTGAACCCCGTCCCGCCCGCTAACCGGGCGGCGTCGGGGCCTCGAAATAGATGAGCTTGTCGCGGTAATCCACGGTCGTGACGAACTGGGACAGGACGTCATGGCCCAGTATCCCCGCCTCGTCGGCGGCCGCGAACTTCCCGGTGGTATAGCCGGCGAACGTGGCCGGCTGGTCCGCGAGCGTGACCCCCGCCAGCTCAAGACGGTGCAACACGCCGATCACCGCCGGGTGGTCCCCGTCCGGCGCGACGCCGTAGCGGCTGAGGAAGCCGTGGCTTTCCAGGAACGGGTGGAAGAGCATGAGCTTGCCGGGGGCCCTGACGTCGTAGGCGAACAAGCCGCTCACGCCGTCCGCGGAGGCGGTGATGAGCGGTATCACGTCGTGGAAGACCACCGGCAGGGCCTGACCCCGGCCTTGGTACTTGAAGGTCGCGAGGGGCGTGAGGGTGAGCGTCGCGTGGGCGTAATCCAGGCGCAGGGCGAACTGCTTGAGGATCTCCGGCCCCAAGGCGCCGGCGATGGGCGGACCGGCCGGATCGTGCTTGGGATCGAGGTCGGAACCGTCGCCGTCGATCATCTGCAAGCTCACCTTGCCGATGGCCGCTTTGCCGATGGCGATCTTGAGCTCGGCGCGCTCCGTCACCGGCAGGCCGAGCTTGCGCAGGGTGTCGCCGCTCACCGCCCCCTCTGCACCGGGGTCCAGGATGAAGGCATAGGGCCCTTTCCCATCCACCGTGGCGTCGAAGAAGATGACGCCTTTGTCCAGGCGCAGGGGCACGGTCACCGATGCCGGGTCGGCTGCTTGCGCGGCGGCGGACAGGACCAGGAGGATGAGACAGCCCAGGCGGCAGTACACGAGGCGCCCTCGATGAAGGTACTCAGCAAACGACCCGGCGCGGGCTGGATTAGTTCCCGGGTCCTTAGGAGCTCTACTCCAAATAAGTCTCGTCGACGTAACACCAAGCCTCCGCAGCGCTACGCATCACGCTCCGCTCGCGGCACAGGGCATGCGTCCATGCATGCCCGCTAGAAGCTTCGCTTCTAGCCTTCCCAGGTTGAATCGATTTGACGATGGGGTGGG
>DATIEQ010000327.1:0-8227 GCA_035455665.1 Gammaproteobacteria bacterium
TGGGACGGCGGCATCAGAAGGTATAGCTCAGGCCCAGATTGAAGAAGCGCCCGACGGCGCCCGACTCATCGTAGGTCGGGTTGTAGTTGATGGTGGCGTAGTCGATGGGATCGAACGGCGCCTTGCGATCGAAGGCGTTCAGGATCGAGGCCGTCATCTTCAGATGGTCCGTGAAGGCGTAGTTGCCGGTCAGGTCGAGATAGGTGAACGAGGGCACGCGGCAGCTCGCCGGCAGGTTGGCGCCGCTCGGGGTCTGGGTCGAGAAGCACGGGAACTGGCCGTTCACGAACCCGGTCACGTCGGGCACGCTCATGTAGATGCCGCTCACGTAGTAGAAGGTCCCCGTGACGGTCGCCGGCCCGAACTGGAAACTGTTCGACCAGCTGGCGCGGTTCTGCGGCGTGCCGGCGCCGGAGGACAGGATGTAGGGCCCCTGGGTGCCCACATAAGATACGAGCGGCCCGCCCTGGCTCAGGGTCTCCTCGAAACTCAGGATGCGGGTGACGCCGAAATCGCTGGTCCAGGAGACGCTGGGGAAGTCCCGCTTGTAGACGAGGTTCAAGTCCACGCCGCTGGTCCTGAGCTCGTTCTCGTTGACGTAGGGCGAGCCAACGACGACGGGCCGCGGCAGGGCGGTCGGGAAGGCCGGGTCCGGGAGGTCGGGGGTGACGGTGAAGCCGGCGGGGACGGGTTGTCCCGCGAAATAGGCATTGAGGGCTGTGATCGGGCTCGACTGCGCGATGACGCCGGTCTTCACGATGTTGTAGTAATCCGCCGTGCCGCTGAAGGCATCCAGGGGCTGGAACACCACGCCGAGGGTGTAGTTGCGCGCGCGCTCAGGCTGGATGGCCGGGTTCGCCGCGGTCAACAGGCCCAGGGGATAGGGCTGCACGTAGCCGTCGTTGCCGTGGGCCGCGATGTAGGCAGGCGGCAGCGTGTAGGTGATGAAGCCCTCGGCGGCGCTGGAACCGTTCTCCGCGAAGCTCGGAGCGCGGAAGCCCTTGGAATAGGTGCCGCGCAGAGCGAACGCCGTGTTCGGACGCCACTTGAAACCCGCCTTGGGCGAGAAAGCGCTGCCAAAATCGGAATAGTGGTCTTCACGCCCCGACACGTCGATCTCCAACGACTCCACTAGGGGCGCATCCAGCTCGGCGAAGGCCGCCGCCACGTTGCGCTGGCCGATGGTGTGGGCGATGCCCAGTCCCTGGAACGCCAGGCTCGGGTTGAGGTCCGGGTCGTCCTGGGCCTCGTAGCGCCACTGACCACCCAGGGCGAGACCCAAGGGGCCGCCCGCCATGTCCCCGAGACTGCGATTCACCGTGAAGTCGAGGGCGTCCAGGTCCGTGGTCGAGGTCTTGGAGATGGTGGGCGACAGGGCGTCGCGCACCGCCTGGGAGTTGGAGGCGGGGTTCACGAAGCTGTAGGCGCCGGTGTTGATGTCGCTGATGAGCTGGTCGTACTTGATGTAGCCGCGGTTGTTCACATTCAACCAGGTGTGGTTGATGGTGAGGGCCGCGGTGTAATCCCAGTCCTCGCCCAGACCGCCATTGAGTTCCGCCACGGTGCGCAGGTTGTGGTTCACATTGGTGGAGCCGAAGGGGATGTCGCCGAATGCATAGCTGATGATCGCGTACTGGCCGCTGGCGGCGAAGGGGTCGTTCGGATTGAGTTTGCCGTTCAGGAGCGTCGGCGGCAGGGCGATGCCGTCGGTGTTGACCGGCGTGCTCACCTGTATCTGGAAGGGGTTGAATGCCGACAACACCCGCACTTGCATATAGCTCGTGGTGAGGCTCGCGGTGCTGTTGTTGCTGAGGTCCACGCTGATCCGGCCCTCGATGCCGTAGCGGTCCAACTCCGGCTCGATCTGGTCGTACTTGGAAGCGAAGTTCTCCTCACAGTAGGTGCCGGTCCCCGGGCCGCTGCCCGGCACCGACAGTTTCTGCGAGCCCGGGGTGCAGGCCCGCAGCGGCTGGAACGGGCCCGTGGCGGCGCCCTTGGTCAGGTCGGGTTGGCCGTTCGTGGTGCCGACGGTGCCGGGGGCCACGGTGCCGATGGTCGAGCCCGCGAAGTTATTCGGGTTGCCGAAGTTGAAATCCACGCCGCCGATCGAGGACAGGTCCTGGGTGTTGATCGGGAAGCCCCGGTCGCGGTTCCAGATGGCGCCGTCCTTCTCGTACTCGAAGCTCCAATAGGCGTTGTAGCGGTCCGTGGCCGGGTCGCCCGTGCCGCTCAGGAATGTGAGCCGCTTGGTAGTGCCGCCGCCGTGCTGCGAGGTGCCCGCCTCGACTTTAACCTCATTGCCCTGGTAGGTCCTGGTCAGGATGATGTTGATGACCCCGCCGATGGCGTCCGCGCCATACAGCGACGAGGCGCCGTCACCCAGCACTTCGATGTGGTCCACGGCGTTGAGGGGGATGGAGTTGGTGTCGGTGAAGGAACGCTCGCCGTCGTCCGCCAGGGCATAGGCCGCAGTACGGTGGCCGTCGATCAGCACCAGGGTGGAGTTCACCGTAAGGCCGCGCAGCGCTATACCTGAGGAGCCGGCGGCGAAGCCGAGCGAGAAGGCGTTGGGGATGGTGCCGCTGTTGTCCGAGCTGATGGCGCGCAGCACGTCGGTGATGGTGGTCAGGCCGCTCTGCTGGATCTCCTTCGCCGTGATCAGCGTGACCGGCGCCGGCGTCTCGATGCTGGTGCGCGGGATGGCGGTGCCGGTGACCGTGATGCGCCCGAGCTCGAGTTTCTTCTGGACGGGCTGGGCCGCCGGCGCGCTGGACGCCGCCGGGGCGGGCGTCGCGGGCGCCTGTTGGGCGTCCTGGGCGTAGGCGGTTGAGGCCAAAATGGCGCTGACGATCGTCAGCAGGGTGCGGCTGAGCGGATAGGCAAGCGTGGTCAGTTCCATGGCGCGTCTCCTTAACTCTTCTTGCTGTTGTTGCAGGACCGAAATCCGGGAGAGGTTTGATGCGCGCAGGCGACAACCGTCCACCTAGGAACGGAACTGACGAAGTGCGCGGTCGAGCCGGATGCGCCAAGCGTCCGGCGGTGCATCGATGGGCGAAAAGTATGCGCCTTTTCAGCTTGGATGGACGCGCGGATCTCGCGATCAGCTGAAGCGCTAGGCGGCTAGAAATATTAAGTCAAATGTCGGCCATCGCGGTCCCCAGCCTATACACGCCGCCACGTGAATTCGTGGGTGTTTGTTGCGTGGAAGGAACAGACGCCATCGCTCGTGTAGGCTGGGAACGAAGTCCCATAATTGCCGCGCGCGCGTCTTTGCTGGAGTGAGCTCATGAGCATCTGGTTCAAGCCCATCGGCCTCGCGGAACTGAACCGCTACCAGCAGGAGACGCTGGCGGGCCGGCTCGGCATCGAGTACACGGAGGTCGGTGACGATTACCTGAAAGCGGTGATGCCGGTGGACGCGCGCACCAAGCAGCCGGCCGGCATCCTGCACGGCGGCGCCTCGGCGGTGCTCGCCGAGACGCTCGGCAGTACCGGCGCGAACCTGACGGTGGACCGGGAGAAGCAGCTGTGCGTCGGCCTCGAGATCAACGCCAACCACGTGCGCGCCATGCGCGCGGGCACAGTGACCGGCACCGCGCGGCCGCTCCACCTCGGGAGCGGCACCCAGGTCTGGGAGATCCGCATCGTGGACGAGGCGGAACGGCTGGTCTGCATCTCGCGTCTCACCCTCGCGGTGCTGGATCGCGCGAGGATCAGATCGGACTGATCAGCGGGCGAGGGCGCGTTTCGGTTTCGGCCGCAGGCGCTTGACCAAGCGTTTCCACGCAGACTCGCGCCGGTAGCGTGGACGGAACTGCGCGCCGATGGTGTCGTCTTCGTCGCAGGGCTTGAAGTACACCACCACCGGCGGCCGCTTGGCGTCGTACGTGGACGCCCCGGCGTGATGCGCGAGCAGCGCTTCCATGCCGAGTTCGCTGTCGGTGGCGATGCGCGCCAGCTCCGTCTGCGTGATCTTCTCCAGGTCCAGGGTGACCGCCCGCCCCGTGGAGCGGAATAACTTCACTGCGGTCACTTGCACCCGCCGCTCCCGCTGCCGCCGGTCATGCACGGTCTTCTCGTCATACACGTACACGCGGTCGCCGACCTTGACCTCCGCCCCATAGGGGCAGAAGAGACGGCTCGCCGTGCTCACGTCGCGTACGTAATGGGGAAGCCTGTCGGCTTTACCGCTCATGTCCAGCCCCAGCATGTGCCCTGCGCCTTGTCGAGCCGCGTTTCGGCGGGCGGAGCCGTCTACATATCACAGGCCGGGAAAGCGAAATGAGAGCTGCGTCACCAATGGGTCACCGCCGCTTGGGCAGCGGCGTTCGCCGGTCGTGCCAGGAGTCCCGTGGTGCTGAGCGAGACGACATATTGCGCGCCGTCCGCCATGGGCAAGTAGGTGGCGCTGCCGTAGGCCGCGTCCACCCATGGCAGCCACGCGGCGTGTCGCTGGGCAAAGGACCAGACGTCGAGGCGCACGTCGGGGGCAAGCGCCGCCACGCTGTGCACCTCGCGCTGCTCCTGACGCGTATCGCGGTAACGCCCCTCCAGGCGCTCGAGCCGGTAAAGAGGATCCAGCCCGGCGACGGTCGCCAGGCCCTTCCACTTGAGCACGCGCGCATCGAGTTGCCACTCATCGCCGCGCAACTCTGCCGTGGTGGTCCGCCCCGCTTCGTCCGTGAGCGTGGCGCGGAAATCCTGCGGGCCCAGCGCGCTGAATGCGAGGCTCGCCACCGGCCGCTCATACGTGAGCCTGAGATAGGTGCGCAGATCGAGCGCGACCGCCGCCGCCAACGCGAACGCGGTGCAAAACAGGAGCCCGAGGACAAGACGCCCACCGCCGCCGAGGAAGCGCGCGTGCAACATGCGCCGCAGGCCGCCGATGACGAGCGCGAGACCGAAGAGCCCCATGCCGACGGTGATCGCGGTGAAGATCAGGAGTGACGTGCTCATCTGTCCCTCTTCGGATAGTGGCAGAACCCAATGGAAGCCACCTCAAAACGTCGCGAGCGATGGCAGGACGAAGCGCGCGGCGGCGAGAAACCGGAGTGTACTCCGACAGTACATGAGGGTTCACCGTATATGGTGAACGAGCCGACGCGCAACGAAGTCATGCCGAGCGCAGCAGTTTTGAGATGGCTTCCATATGTACCGTTATATACTCTCGTAATGCTCCCCCGCCATGAAACCCGTCACGTCCGCACGCTCTGTGCGTTCTGCGCCTGTGTCCTCGTGGCGGGCTGCGGTCTCAAGGGGCCCCTGTACCTGCAGGTGCCGCCGTCGAACTTTCCGGCGCTCGCGCCGGGCCGGATCGTGCAGCCGGTGTGCCTCGCGCCACCCTCCGCCACTGCTGTCGCAACAGCGGCCGCTGCTACGACCAAGACCAAGACCTCGGCCCCCGCCGCCTCGACACGGGCGGTCCCGGCTTCCCCGGGCAACGCATTGCCCCTCTGCCTGCCTGTCCCATCGACTGCCGCTGCACCGGCCGCGGCGACTGCGCCGGCACCCGCTCCGTCCACGGCCGCTGCCCCGCCCGGGTCATGAGCAAGCCGGCATCCAAACCCCTCGTCCTGGTGGACGGGTCCTCCTATCTCTTCCGCGCGTTCTACGGCCTGCCGCCCCTGACCGGCCCTGACGGCGCGCCCACCGGCGCCGTGTACGGCGTCGCCAGCATGCTGAAGCGCCTCCTGGCAGACTACGCGCCCGAACACGTGGCGGTGGTGTTCGACGCCAGTGGCAGGACCTTCCGCGACGAGATCTTCGAGCACTACAAGGCGAACCGCCCGCCCATGCCGGACGACCTCGAAGTGCAGATCGAGCCGCTGCACGAGCTCGTGCCGGCGCTCGGCTTCCCGGTGTTGCAGGTCCAGGGTGTGGAGGCGGACGACGTGATCGGCACGCTGGCGCGCCGCGGCGCGAAACAGGGCATGCGCGTGCTCATCTCGACGGGTGACAAGGACATGGCCCAGCTCGTGGACTCGCACGTGACGCTGGTGAATACCATGACCGACACCACCCTCGACCGGGAGGGGGTGAAGGAGAAGTTCGGCGTCTGGCCGGAACAGATCATCGACTACCTGGCCCTGGTAGGAGACAGCTCCGATAACATCCCCGGCGTACCCGGCATCGGACCCAAGACCGCGGCTCCCCTGCTCGCCCACTTCGGCACCCTCGAGAAGCTCTATGCGAACTTGAAGGACGTGCCCTCCGTCGCCGTGCGCGGCGCCAAACAGTTGCCGCCGAAGCTCGCGGAGCACAAGGACGAGGCCTTCCTGTCCCAGAAACTCGCCACCATCCGCTGCGACGTGGAGCTGCCGGTCGAACCCAAGGGTCTCGCCATGCGCGCGCCGGACGTGGACGCGCTGCGGGAACTCTACGGCCGTTTCGGATTCAAGAGCTGGTTGCGGCAGCTGGATGAAGGCGGTACGGCGCCCCTCGCCCGCCCGAACGACGGCGGCGGGGCGAAGGCGGCCGCGAAACCCGCGCCTGCCCCGGCCTGCAAGGATGCCAGCTCGGGCCATTATGAAGCGGTGCTGGACGAGAAGACCCTGGACGCGTGGCTCGAGCGGCTCGAGAAAGCAGAGCTCTTCGCTTTCGACACCGAGACCACGAGCCTCGACTATATGCAGGCGGAGATCGTGGGCGTGTCCTTCGCCGTCAAAGCCGGCGAGGCCGCCTATGTGCCCCTCGCCCACCGCTACCCGGATGCCCCCACGCAACTCGACCGGGACAAGGCGCTGCAGCGCCTGAAGCCGCTGCTGGAAGACCCCAGGCGCGCCAAGCTCGGTCACCACATCAAGTACGACGCCCACGTCCTGCGCAACCACGGCATCGAGCTCGCCGGCATGCGCTACGACTCGATGCTGGAATCCTACGTCCTGGACAGCGTCGCGAGCCGTCACGACATGGACTCGCTGGCGGAGAAGTACCTGGACTACAAGACCATCCACTACGAGGATGTGGCCGGCAAGGGCGCGAAGCAGATCGGCTTCGACCAGGTGCGGGTGGAGGACGCGGCCCGCTACGCCGCGGAGGACGCCGACGTGACCCTGCGCCTGCACCAGTTCCTCTGGCCGCGCCTCAAGGTCACCCCGTCCCTCAAGCGGGTGTTCGAAGAGATCGAGATGCCGCTCGTGCCGGTGCTGCTGGAGATGGAGCACGCCGGGGTGCTCATCGACGCCGCCATGCTCAAGAAGCAGAGCGCCGAGATCGGCAAGACCCTGCAGAAACTGGTGGAGAAGGCCGAGGCGCTGGCCGGCGGCAAGTTCAACCTGGATTCCCCCAAGCAACTGCAGACGATCCTGTTCGAGAAGATGCAGCTGCCGGTGGTGCGCAAGACGCCCGGCGGCCAGCCGTCCACCGCCGAGGACGTGCTGGAAGAACTGGCGGAGACCTACGAGCTGCCGCAGGTCATCCTGGACTACCGCTCCCTGAGCAAGCTCAAGTCCACCTACACCGACAAGCTGCCCGAGGAAGTGAACCCCAAGACGGGGCGCATCCACACCTCCTACCACCAGGCGGTGGCGGCGACGGGACGCTTGTCCTCCATGGACCCCAACCTGCAGAACATCCCGGTGCGCACCGAGGAGGGCCGGCGCATCCGCCAGGCCTTCATCGCGCCGAAGGGCGGCGTACTGCTGGCGGCGGATTACTCGCAGATCGAGCTGCGCATCATGGCGCACCTCTCGGGCGACAAGGGCCTGCTCAAAGCCTTCGAGATGGGCATGGACATCCACCGTGCCACGGCAGCGGAAGTCTTCGGCCTCGACCCGGAGCAGGTACCGGACGAACGGCGCCGTGCCGCCAAGGCCATCAACTTCGGCCTCATCTACGGCATGTCCGCCTACGGCCTCGCCAAACAGCTCGGCATCGACCGGGGCGCGGCCCAGGACTACGTGGACCTCTATTTCAGCCGCTATCCGGGCGTCAAGGAGTTCATGGACCGTACCCGCCACCAGGCCCGTGAGCAAGGCTATGTGGAGACGGTGTTCGGCCGGCGTCTCTACCTGCCGGACATCCGCAGCGGCAACCCGCAGCTCAGGCAATACGCCGAGCGCACCGCCATCAACGCTCCCATGCAGGGCAGCGCCGCGGACATCATCAAGCGCGCCATGATCGCGGTGCAGCGCTGGCTCAAGGAGAGCGGCACGGGCGCGCGCATGGTCATGCAGGTGCACGACGAGCTGGTCTTCGAGGTGGAGAAGAAGGCGCTCACGGCGGTGCA
>DATIEQ010000328.1:0-3128 GCA_035455665.1 Gammaproteobacteria bacterium
CGAACACCCGGCGCGCTTCGCCGCGCTCGGCCCGGACCCGCAGCGAGAGCTGGCAACCCCGCTGCTCGGGGTCTTTGGGCGTCAGGATCTCGACCTGATCGGCGACCTTCTCCTGCAGCAGGGACTCGAGATAGCCGGTGAGCTTCAGGGACTTGGCGCGCAGCGCTTCCATGCCTGCCTCCTCGAAGATCTCGAGGGAAGCGAGCAGCGGGGCGAGGCCGAGGACGGAGGGGTTGCTGATCTGCCAGCCCTCGGCGCCCGCCATGGGCACGAATTCAGGCCCCATACGGAAGCGCGAGGCCTTGTCATGGCCCCACCAGCCGGCGAGGCGCGGCCGGTCGAAGTCACGTGCGTGGCGCTCATGCACGAAACAGCCGCCCACGGCACCCGGCCCGGCGTTCATGTACTTGTAGTTGCACCACACGGCGAAATCCAGGCCCCAGTCGTGGAGTTTGAGGGGCATGTTGCCGACGCTGTGGGCGAGATCGAAACCCACGACGCAGCCGGCCGCCTGCCCGGCGCGGGTAAGACGGGCGATGTCGAAGGACTGGCCGCTGTAGTACTGCAGGCCCGGCAGCAGGATGAGCGCGATGTGCCGGCCCTCGGCCTCGATCAGGGCCTCGATCTCGGCCGTATCGATGGTCACGCGGCCGCGCCCCGGACGTAGCTCCAACAGGCTCGCATCCGGGTCGAAACCGTGGAACCTGAGTTGGGACTCGACCGCGTAGCGGTCAGAGGGGAAGGCGCCGCTCTCCATGAGTATCTTGTGGCGCTCTTTGGTCGGGCGGTAGAAGCTCAGCATCATGAGATGCAGGTTCACCGTGAGGGAATTCATGTTGACGACTTCGGTGGGCAGTGCGCCTACCGCCATGGCGGTGCGCGCCGCGAAGAGCTCGTGGTAGGGCATCCAGGGGCGGCGGCCGGCGAAATGGCCCTTCACCGCGAGCCGCTGCCAATCCTCGAGCTCCTCGGTCACGTAACGGACGGCTTTCTTCGGCTGCAGGCCGAGGGAGTTGCCGCAGAGATAGATCTCATCTGCGCCTTCATGCTGCGGGATGTGGAAGCGCCCGCGGAAGGTGGCGAGAGGGTCGCTACGGTCCAGCTCGGCGGCGTAGCCCGGGTCGGTGCGGTGCTTCATTTGCTTTCCAGGGGATAGAGCACCGGCCGGCTCGGTGCGGCGTCGGTCATGAAGGCGGGGATCTGCAGGTCCAGGAGGTAATAACCGTCGTGGACCGCATCCGGCACGTAGATCATCTCCGTGACCGTGGCCCGGGCCCGCTTGACGTCGGCGAACCGCCGGCTGCCCTCGGGCAGCCCCCAGAACACCCGATGTGCCGCGAGCTTGCCCTCGTCGTGCATGGGATCGAGCGACGGCAGGTCCACCAGCAGATGCATGACGCCCACATCGACCAAGAGCTTCGCCGCGTCGGCCGCGAGGCAGGCGGGGGGAGCGGCCGGGAGGTAGTGCCGGCTCAACTTGTCCTTGGTGTTCGGCACGGTGCGCAGGACGATCGCCTCGTGGAATTCCTTCGCCGGATGGTGCTGCAGCGCCATCTTCATGACGGCGGCGTCGATGAGGTTGTGCTTGGGGGCGACGGTCACGAGCGTCGCCGCGAGCAAACCCGGTCTCAGCTGTTCCGCGAGCGGAACAGGTTCGTCGGTGACGTGGCCCACGCATTCAGTGTGGGTGCCGTTGCAGTGGGGCGTGAAAGCGTAACGCCCGACGTTGCAACTGCCGCCGCGACGCGTATCCCCCGTGAAGCCGTCCGCCTGCAAGGCTGCCGCCGTCGCCGTGGCCGCCTCGAAGAAGTTCGGCTGGGCGCCATCGAACGCGAGGGGGATGGCGAGGGACAGGCCTTGGGCAGTGTCGGCGGTATAGCGGCGGCCGCCGATCTCGAGGCTGATCTTCATGGGGCGAAGCGTTCCTTCGGAAGTTTCAGCCATTCGAGCGCCGTGCCGTGCAGGAGCCGCGCGCGGGTCTTCTCGTCCAGACCCAGAGATTCGATGAGTTCGCCCGGGCGATCCTCCCCCAGCGGGAAGGGGTAGTCGCTGCCGAGCGCGATGCTGCGGGCGCCCATGAGTTCCAGCATGTAACGCAACACGCCGCCATGATGCACCAGGGAATCCACGTAGAAGCGGCCGAGGTAAGTCATGGGATTGATCTTGTTGTCCACCGCGCAGAGATCCGGCCTGACTTTGAAGCCGTGCTCGATGCGCCCGGCCGTGGCAGGGAAAGCGCCGCCGCCATGGGCGAAGGCGACGCGCAGCTTGGGCAGACGTTCCAGCACACCGCCGAAGATCATGGAGCAGATGGCGAGCGATGTCTCGGCAGGCATGCCCACGAGCCAGGGAGTCCAGTACTTCTGCATGCGTTCCTGGCCGAACATGTCCCAGGGATGGACGAAGACCGCGGCGCCGAGCTCCGCCGCCGCCGCGAATACCGGGAAGAGCCGTGGGTCGTCCAGGTTCATGCCGTTCACGTGAGAGCCGATCTGCACGCCGGACAGGCGGAGTTCCTTGACGCAGCGCTCGAGTTCCTTGACCGCGAGTTCCGGCGCCTGCAGGGGCAGAGTGCCGAGGCCCACGAAGCGCCGCGGGTTCCCCGCCACTACGGAGGCGAGGTGGTCGTTCAGGAGGCGCGCGAGGTCCAGGCCGTCCTGGGGTTTCGCCCAATAGCTGAACATCACCGGGACGGTGGAAAGCACCTGCACCTGGACTCCATGACCGTCGCATTCCTCAAGACGCGTCCCGGCATCCCAGGAGTTCGCCCGGACTTCGCGGAATACCTTGCCGTCCTTGAGCATGCGGGCACAACCGGGGCCGTGGTGCTCCAGCTGCACGAAGCCGCCGTAGCCGTAGCGTGCCTTCAGGTCCGGCCATTCCTTCGGCAGGATGTGGGTGTGGATGTCTATTTTGAGCATCTCTATTTCTTCTTGGGAGGGGCTTCCATCACGCTGCCGCAGTGCTTACAGCTGCGGTGCTCTAGGCTACCGAAGAAGCGGTCGAATACCGGCGGGAACTGGGTCTCGATGTTCTCCAGATGGAAATATTCCCGGTAGAGTTCCCTGTGGCAGTTCTCGCAGAACCACAGGAGACCGTCTTTTTCCCCCTTCGTGCGCGGCCGTTCG
>DATIEQ010000329.1:0-3573 GCA_035455665.1 Gammaproteobacteria bacterium
GACGTCCCGGAAATCCGCGCGCTGATCGATCAGAACGTCGGCTCTGGGCGGTTGCTCGACAAGCACACGGTGAACCTTTACGAAGACATCCTTGAGTTCACCGTGGCCGAGGCGTCCGCCGACGGCACTGTTGTCGGATGCGGTGCGCTACACGTTATGTGGGAGGACTTGGCGGAGCTTCGCACCGTCGCGGTGGATGAGCGCCGGCGTGGCGCGGGGATCGGTCACCTCATCGTGGATGAGTTGCTGAAGAGGTCCCGGGCGGTTGGCGTATCGCGGGTATTCGTCCTCACCTTCGCTGTCTCCTTCTTCGCAAGCCATGGTTTCCAGGAAATCAGCGGGACCCCGGTCGCGCCCGAGGTGTACGCCGAGCTGCTCCGTTCATACGACGACGGCGTCGCCGAGTTCCTCGACCTAGACTGGGTTAAGCCGAACACACTCGGAAACACCCGCATGCTGCTGCGTTTGTTAGCGTTTCCCCAGATTCCGGGCGGGCGAGTTGCCTCGTTGCTCACTAGTCGCGCCCTAGTGGCCCTTGGCCAGCGGCCCCCAGCCTGCGGGTAGAGTGCCTATTGCGGGCACATCACCAGTCGTGTCCGGCGGCCGCGCTTGCCCGCGCCGCACCTGCGGACCGCGGCTTACCCACAACGCCCGAGGAAACGTTCATGCTGCAGGATCTCGCCGCACTTGCCCCGCCGGTGATTGTGTGCGCCGCCTTCCTGGTTGGCGCGTGGGCTATCGTGCGCAGGGAACTGGCGCCAAAGCGCCGCGAGCGCGCGCAAGCCGAGGCGGCCATGGACGAGGGAACGCCGGAGCGCGCAGATCACGACCAAGGCGGAAGCTGACATTTCGCGACATCTGTGTTTTATCCAGTCATGCCACTGAGGTATGCGCTTCTGCGAAGTTGCTGTGCAGCCGTGAGTTTGCGCACATCCGCGCCCGTGTCTGGGTGATATGCCAAGTGTGCGCGCATTGTTCGATCCGTCGCGCGGTCGCGGCAAGCCGATACAAACCGTGAACCTTCACTTACATGCCGCCGTTGGCTGTATCACGGCACAGCTATCTTGTTGGCGTTAACAACGCTCCCCGCAATTGTGTGGGTCAAGAGCTGGGTATATGTTTAGCATCCGAAAATAGGTACTCCGCAGAAGGGCAGAATCTCCATGGCGCAGAAGGTGCAGGTGCTACTGGTCGACGACATCGACGGTAGCGAGGCAACTGAGACCGTGACCTTTGGTCTCGACGGCGTTGCCTATGAGATCGATCTGAGTTCCGGCAACGCGGGCGAACTGCGCACTGAGCTTGCTCGGTATGTGGAGCACGCGCGGAAATCAGGCGGCGCACAGCTTCGCCGTCGCCGTCAGCGCAACGGGGCCGGCCGGGAGCAGAGCGCGCGAATCCGCGAGTGGGCGCGGTCGCAGGGCAAGAAGGTGAATGAGCGCGGCCGGATCCCGGCGAACATCGTCGCCGAGTACGAAGCGGCGCACTAAGCGAACGGCCCGTCGGCCCGCTGTCGACGGGCCGGGCCCCGAACGTGTTCGCTCGCGGCGTACTCAGGGCGTTCGCTGGTGGCGTACTTGGAACTACGCTGCCAAATGGCGCTGTTGGATGGGGTGAAGGCCGGGTGTCCGGGGAACGTCATCTGTACTTGGCGCATATCGCGTTACGTACAGGGTCGGGCACGCGGCTACCATGCGGAGCAGGCAGGAACGCCGAAACCTGCCGGATCCCCGCTGTGAGGAGAGCGACGACATGTTCGAGAGGTTCACCGACCGGGCGCGGCGGGTTGTTGTCCTGGCGCAAGAAGAAGCCAGGATGCTCAATCACAACTACATTGGCACGGAGCACATCCTGCTCGGCCTCATCCACGAGGGCGAGGGTGTTGCGGCCAAGGCGCTCGAGTCGCTTGGGATAAGCCTTGAGGCGGTGCGGCAGCAGGTCGAGGAGATCATCGGCCAGGGCCAGCAGGCACCCTCCGGGCACATCCCGTTTACCCCGCGTGCGAAGAAGGTGCTTGAGCTTTCGCTCCGTGAGGCGCTTCAGCTCGGCCACAACTACATTGGCACGGAGCACATCCTGCTTGGCTTGATCCGCGAGGGCGATGGCGTTGCCGCTCAGGTCCTTGTCAAGCTTGGCGCAGACCTCAACAGGGTCCGCCAGCAGGTCATCCAGCTGCTCCACGGCTACCAGGGCAAGGAGCCGACATCGGCGGCCGCGGGCAGCACCGAGGCGGCGCCGTCCACGTCGCTCGTGCTCGACCAGTTCGGCCGCAACCTGACCCAGGGTGCGCGCGAGGGCAAGCTTGACCCGGTGATCGGCCGGGAGAAGGAAATCGAGCGGGTCATGCAGGTGCTGTCCCGCCGCACCAAGAACAACCCGGTCCTCGTCGGCGCTCCCGGTGTCGGCAAGACCGCGGTGGTCGAGGGGCTCGCGCAGAAGATCGTCAAGGGCGAGGTGCCCGAGACGATCAAGGACAAGCAGCTCTACACCCTGGACCTCGGCGCGCTCGTCGCGGGTTCCCGCTACCGCGGTGACTTCGAGGAGCGCCTGAAGAAGGTGCTCAAGGAGATTCGCACGCGCGGCGACATCATCCTGTTCATCGACGAGATCCACACCCTGGTCGGCGCTGGCGCGGCAGAGGGCGCGATCGACGCGGCG
The DNA here is from genome assembly GCA_035455665.1 of Gammaproteobacteria bacterium. Classification (GTDB taxonomy): domain Bacteria; phylum Pseudomonadota; class Gammaproteobacteria; order Natronospirales; family REEB76; genus DASUBN01. Next base: position 2,659 of record DATIEQ010000329.1, read on the forward strand.
TCGATACTCAAGCCCATGCTCGCCCGCGGCGAGCTGCAGACCATCGGCGCCACCACGCTCGATGAGTACCGCAAGTACCTGGAGAAGGACGCCGCCCTCGAGCGCCGCTTCCAGCCAATCCAGGTCGCGGAGCCGACCATCGCGCACACCATCGAGATCCTCAAGGGCCTGCGCGACCGGTACGAGGCGCACCACCGGGTGTCCATCACCGACGGCGCCCTCGTGGCGTCGGCGCAGCTCGCCGACCGCTACATCAGCGACCGCTTCCTGCCGGACAAGGCGATCGACCTGATCGACGAGGCCGGCTCGCGGATGCGGATCCGCCGCATGACGGCTCCGCCGGACCTGCGGGAGTACGACGAGAAGATCGCCCAGGTCCGCAAGGAGAAGGAGTCGGCCATCGACTCCCAGGACTTCGAGAAGGCGGCCGCGCTCCGGGACACGGAGAAGCAGCTGCTCGCCAAGAAGGCCACCAGGGAGAAGGAGTGGAAGGCCGGCGACATGGATGTCGTCGCGGAGGTCAACGAGGAGCTCATCGCCGAGGTTCTCGCGACCGCGACCGGCATTCCCGTCTTCAAGCTCACGGAAGAGGAGTCGCAGCGGCTGCTCCGCATGGAGGACGAGCTGCACAAGCGGGTCATCGGGCAGAACGACGCCATCAAGGCGCTGTCGCAGGCGATCAGGCGTACCCGCGCCGGCCTGAAGGACCCGAAGCGGCCCGGCGGTTCGTTCATCTTCGCGGGCCCGTCCGGCGTCGGGAAGACCGAGCTGTCGAAGACGCTCGCGGAGTTCCTGTTCGGCGACGAGGACTCGCTGATCCAGCTCGACATGTCCGAGTACATGGAGAAGCACACCGTGTCCAGGCTGTTCGGCTCGCCGCCCGGTTACGTGGGCTACGAGGAGGGTGGCCAGCTC
>DATIEQ010000330.1:0-2502 GCA_035455665.1 Gammaproteobacteria bacterium
CGATTCATTGCGGGGCCTGCTCTCGGAGAGTTGAGCGCCCGTCACCGCCAGACAAAAAGCCCGCTGCGAGCGGGCCTTTCGTTCACGGGGCGAGGGCGGCTTACTTGCTCTGGCCCACCATGTATTCCAGGGCGCTGACCACATCCGCATCCGTAAGCGCGCTGTTGCCGCCATGGGCCGGCATCTGGTTGAAGCCGTGCAGGGCGTGGTCCTTGAGGGTGGCCATGCCCTTGGCGATGCGTGGCGCCCAGGCGGCCTTGTCGCCGATCTTGGGGGCGCCGAGCAGGCCCGCCTGATGGCAGGCGGAGCAGGTGCCTTCCCAGATCTCCTTGCCGCTCTTCGGGGGGCCGCCCGCGGCGGCAGCCGGGGTCGCGGCGGCCATCTGGGTGGCGGCGTTGCCGGAGATCTGCACGTCACCGACCGGCGCGAGGCGCTGGTCGATGAGCTGCTCCTCGGTGGCGCTGCCCTTCTCGTAGGCACCAGGCGTCGCCGCGGCGATGTCGTTCGCGAGCCAGTACATGGCGAAAGCGAAGGCGACCAGGATGCCGAGCACCAGCATGAGGGTGTCGTAGAAGTGCTGGTCGTGCTTGTCTTGGTGCTGTTTGTCGTCGCGCTGAGCGGCCATACCTAGAGGGTCCGGTTGGGTGGGGCGCGGTCTTCCGCGCGTGGGCCGCAATTATATAAGGTTTGGACGCGGGACGGGTACACCCGGGGCCGGCACGGGCCGGCCCCGGGGCGGGTCAGAAGTGGAAGTTGTAGGCCACGCCCAGGCCATAGTCCTCGTAGCTGGCGTTGTAGCCGCTGACCTTCTGGCCGCTGATCTGGCGGCCGGTGAACAGCACGTCCCAGTTGCCGTAGTGGAACTGCCAGCGCCAGGTCTGGTAGAGGAACAGCTTGGTGCTGCTCGATACCGGCATCGAGGTGGCCAGGATGCCGCCGCCGGGTTGCGCGGTGTAGAAGATGGGGTTGCCGCTGAAGTGGTAGAGGGCGAGACCCGGGCCGTAGCCGAACAGCCAGTAACTGTCGGTGCCCGGATACACCGGTCCGAGGCGCAGGTAGAGGAAGGGCGCCGCCGCCAGGTAGTCGCCCGTGACCTTGGAGCCCAGGTCCTGGCCGATCACCGCGCTGCTCTGGGGGTCGAGCTGGAACTGGGTGTGTTGCTGGCCGAAGGTGCCGCCGACGTTGACGCCCAGCACCGCGTCGCCGTACTTCATGGACATCTTGCCGAGCACATGCTCGGGGCTGGTGTAGTCCAGGATCAGCGTGGTGCGGCCGTTGTCCGTGAGCTGCGAGCTGGTGTGGGTGCTGTTGTTGTTGAGCTTGAAGGTGCCCTGCGAGTAGCTGAGGCCGAGCTGTATGGACTGGCCCTGCAGGTACTGGCCGACCTCGTCGGCGGTGCTCTGGCTCGATGAGCCGTTGTCCGCCAGCGCCGCGAGCGGCAGCAGGCCGGCGAGGAGCAGGGCGATGCTTGCGTTGCGCTTCATGGCCGTCCTCCTTTAATGCCAGCGGTAGCCGACGAGCAGCAGCACGTCGCTACGGTTGTTCTTGGGTACGCTCTGGGTGGTGCCGTTCTCGAGGGCGTTCGCCTGGAGCGACACCGACCAGCCGCTGCTTCCCTCCCAGCCGAAGGTGAAGCCCAGGGCCGGTCCATAGAGGCTCTGGCCCACGGTGCTGCCCTGCTTCAGCAGGGTGTCGTGGAACAGGAACTGGGGCCCCAGGAACCACGAGCCCACCCAGTAGCGGGCCTGCAGGCCGCCCTCGCCGTTGATGACGTCGAGGTTGCTGGTGCCCGTGGTCTCGCTGCTGATGAGCAGGTAGGGGTTGAAGGACCAGTCGTCGTTGACCACGAACTGGGCGTCCACGCCGATGGCGCCGCCGTGGCTGGTGCCGTAGACATCGGAGTCGTTGCTGTGCACGCCGCCCACGTAGACGGCGATGCCGTTGTCCGCGGCGTGGGCGTTCACCGCCCCCAGGCTGAACAGGATGAGCCCCAGCAGGCGCAGGGCCCGGGATACCCACGAAGTCCCCATATTTCCCCCTAGGCATCGGTGGTCTTGGGATTATGTTAGCCTAAATCCCGGCTAGTGTTATGTAATAGACGTGTCAGCTGAGTAATTCTTCGCCGGGACTCAGGGGGTGGTCTATGAAATCGCTGAACCTTGCCATCCTGGCCTTGGGTATGGCGCTGGCACTCGCCGCCTGCGCCGGACAGCCGGTCTATACCCAGCCCTATGCCGCGGCTCCGCCGGCGGCTTTCGCCGTGCCCATCCCGGTCACGCTCACGGTGAGTTACACCACCGACGGCAAGCCCGATCCCAAGCGTGCCCAGGAACTGGAGGCGGCGCTCACGGCGGTCTTGGAGGGGGGTGGCGGCTTCAAGCCGGTGGCAGGGCAGGGCGAGCGGCTCGAGATCGGTGTCGAGGACAATTCCACCGCGAAACGCAGCTTGCTGGCCGGGTTCACCGCCACCATGGGCCACCTGATCCTGGGAGGGGCGGAGTT